>JBDHRD010000068.1:0-14917 GCA_039807425.1 Candidatus Contendibacter sp.
CAACTGGCGCAAAAATGGCGGTTCTTGCCTTTAAAGTACAAACAACAACTGGCGCGAACATGGAAGCAATGGTTTTTCCCCTGTTCGCGGATGAAGTACCAATGCGGCAGCGAGTCGGCCAGCGGCCGCCATTGGTCATAGAAGAGGGTCAGATACCGCTTTAACCGGTCTTCGGGCAGATGAAATCGCTTGCTGATGTTGATGATCTGCCCGACCCACGATGAACTGACCATGGCCCACAGGGCCTTGCGGGAAAAGCCAGACCATCGGTGCAAGGCTTCAACCACGGATTGCGCATGGCCCGCAAGCTGATCGGCCACCAGACGGATCGCCGCGGTTTGGTCCGAATAGTTCAAAGCACAATGCGGATGGGCGCTGAAATCCTGGTCCTCGCCGATGATGAACCCATCGCTGTTCAGGCAAATGGCCTGGAACAAGGTGTTGTCCGCGAAACACAGATCGGCCTGTTCGGCGGCGTACCAGGGTATCGGCTTGTCCATCAACAGGGGGGCAATCATGGCACCCCCAGACCAGCCATAACGCAGCAGAAAAGAAGCGGCGGCAAACCGCCGGCTGGCGATGCCGCTTCTTGTCATCAACGCCTGCAAGAGTTCGGCATAAAGCCCTTCTTGTGGCCGGCGCATGTCGGCGTGGCTCAACCAGAAAAACGCCGGGAGGGAACGAACCCGCGTCGCTCGGGTTGTTTCTTCTGCCTTCGTCGGAACATCGGAGCGATGTCTGACGACGGTCGTATAAATGCCCGCAGCGTTGATCGCCTCGATGGTCGCCAGCAACGGCGTGGGGATATCGTTTTCAGATTGCATCTCAAATATCTTTCCTCACCACGGCATCGCCACGCGCAGCGGCGCGAGCGCCAAGCCGACGGCCAGAGCCAGCAGGCTACAGACCCGCACCAGCCGCAAGGCCCGGCGCAAATCGGCGCCGCCCAGATCGGCCGGCCAGCCGGGATCGCCCATGAACGCCTCGGTGACCCGTGCGCCGCCGTAGCTGATCGGCCCGATCAACCGCACCCGCAGGGCGCCGGCAAACGCGGCCTCGCTCCAGCCGGAATTCGGGCTGGCCAGCAAGGCGTGATAGCGCCGCGCCGCTCGCCATACGAGCCGGGGATGCAGGCGCAGGAGGGCCGCCGCCAGCGCAATCAGCGGCACGGACAGCCGCGCGGGCAACCAGTGAACCCCGTCGTCCGAGCGCGCGGCGGTCCAGCCGAAACGCCGGTAACGGTCATTTTTGTAGCCGACCATGGAATCGAGACTGGACACCGCCTTGACCGCGATCAAGCCCGGCAGTCCGAACAGGCACAGCGCCCACAGCGGGGTCAGCACGCCGTCGGTGAGATTCTCCGACAGGCTTTCGATGGTCGCGCGCACGATGCCGTCGCGCGGCAAATGCTCCGTGTCCCGCCCGACCAGCCTGCTCAACCGCCGGCGAGCGGTCGGCAGATCGTCCAGGGCGTCGAGCACCCGCCGGCCGTGGGCCAACAGATCGCGCAGGCAGAGCAGGCTGTAGGCCAGGAACACGTCCCAGAGCCAGGTCGTCCCCGGATGGATCAAGCCCAGACCCCGGCGCACGCCCCACCAGACCGCCAGCGCCCCGCCGACCACCAGCAGCCAGTGCAGCGCGCCGCCCCCATAGCCGTTCAGGCCGATGGCGAACAGGCGTCGCTCCCACCACAGACTCCAGGTGCCCAAGACCCGGATCGGATGCCAGCGGTAAACTGGATCGCCGAAGACCGCATCGAGCAAGCAAGCGGCCAGAATCAGCGCGAGGTGGGGGATCAGTTCCATTTGCGCGCGAATCCCCACACCATCGCCAAGGCCGCCAACGCGCCCGGCCCGGCGTCCCGCCGCGTCCCGAGCACCGCCCGAAATTCGGCGAAGCGTTCCGGTTGCACCGCGACCGTCGCCGCCAGCAGGGCCGCCTGATTGAGGGTCGCTTCCCGCGCGACTTCCGGATGCAGGATGCCGGCCCGCGCCAGATCGACGCTCTCCGCCAGACAATAAGCAGCGGCGGCACTCTGCGGGTCATGGATCAGAGCCAACAGGTTGGCGGTGAACAGTCGCGCCGACCCGGCGTCGAGTTCGGCTTCCGCGCAGGCGCGCAGCGTAGCCTCGTCGCAACCGTGCCGGCCCAGCGCGCCGCACACCGTGCGCCGCAGTTCCGGGCACAACCCGTTCTGCAACAGCAGGCAGCGGGTGACGGCGTCGTGGGTCGCCCGGCCGAGCAGCTCGCCCAGGGTGTTGTGGCTGCCGGCCCAATGCCGCGCCCAGTCCCCGACGTTTTCCAGGGGCGCGGCGATGGCGAGTTGGTCGGTGCCGGTGCCGGTGGCCAGCCCCGGCGATTGCAGGCTGGGCATCCGCAAATCGAGCACCGCCGTGCTCTTGCCTTCGGTGACCATCGTGGCGGCTTTGACCAGACAGGCCGGAGTACAGGGCTGATTGATGAAGACCAGCGTCACGATGGTGCCGGACCCGGCTTCGGGGGGCGGTGCGTCGGTGACGGGTCGTTCCACTCGGACGCTGCCGCCCGGCCGTTCGTGCCAGCCGGCCGGATCGCCGGCGCGGGTGGCGTTGCCGAGCACGCCGGCGGTCGCAACAACCTGTACGGTCAGCTCCGCGCAGGTCTCACGGGCCATCACCGCGCATTGCATGTTGGCGGCGGTGCTCATCAGCGCGGTGGTGGCAGGCGGCAGATCGGCTTCGGCGCAGGCGGCGGCGTGGCCGGCGTCCGGCCCCAGGCCCATGGCCCCACCGTGAGCGACACCCTCGCAACTCTGGTAGTTGGCGACATGGGTCAGGTCCTCGCGCAGCCCCCCGTTGACCCGGCAGGTGCTTAACACCCGGTGCGGTCGCTTGAACGCGGCGACAAGGAAACGACCCCGCCGGCGCAGGCTGTAGCGGTCGGTCTCGTCAAGCAGCATTCCGGGTCTCGTTAGCGACATCACTAACCGATGAGTTGATCTTCGAGCGCCACGAATTTATTGCCCAGTTTGTCATCATCCTGAGAGGACCATTTATGGCGGATATTGATGGCCTTGACACTATGACAATAGCGTCCATCATGATCATAATAACCGACTTCAAGGTCGCCATGCTCGGTTTGCGCCCGTTGTAAAATAGGAATCAAATCGCTAATTTTCATTTCACTCCTCCCAATTGTTTGATCATCGAAATTCAGTGCCTATAATCCATGTGGCTGGCCGGAATTTGGGTAATTTGACAAGCCATGCATTCATGGCGTTTTTGGCTCAAAAGTCCGATGAACCGGTTTTAGAAAGAAAAAAGGAATGACCTCTGAATCTTCCAGCACCCCTAGGAGTCTCTATACTAGCCTGAAGGCCATTCCAAAACTTTTGACGCCTTAAAAAGGCGTCTTCAGAAGTTGTAGGAAACACCTAAACGGTAGTCGCGTTCCGGCATGAGGTAGCCGCGCATCGATCCTACCTCCTGACCCTAATATGGAATTACAATCTTGTCGGAACAAATCGAGCGAGCAAATCCAAGGCGAAACTTCTTTGGGAGGCCTCGAAACCGCCATAAGCAGTCACATATTGTTTTGCACCCCCCTGTTCCGCAAGAAATCGTCCGCCAGCTTTTCCCCACTCTTCCTGGACCCATTTAGAAAAATGGTGCACTTCTTTGGAAAAGATGTCGGTAGGTTGGGAAGAATCGACAAGATCCAAAAAAACGCGACACAAATGGTCTATCCCCTCACCGGTGCGGGCGCTGACGCGGTAAACCGGCACGGGTGTTCGCTCGCCAGGCCGCGCCAGGTTCAAGCTGGCCGATAGCATGTGATAAGTCGCTTGAGCCGAAGGGTCATCACATTTATTAACAATGAAGGCATGTGGGATCTCCATAATACCCGCTTTTAGGAATTGCACATTATCCCCACCGAGTGGCTGCAACACGAGGAAGACATGCTCTGTGAGATGGCGGATATCCGCTTCGCTCTGGCCAACACCCACCGTTTCAACAAAGACACAATCAAAAAGACAGGCCAGCAAGCGACAGACCTGGAAGGTGGAGGGACTCAAGCCACCAGACTGTGATTGCGAAGCTTGGCTCCTGAAGAAAAGCCGGTCGTCATGCGGTGAAGGACGCATCCGCGTGCGGTCGCCCAGTAACGCACCACCGGATAAAGGACTGGAGGGATCGACAGCGATAACCGCTATGGAAAGGCGGTGGTTTAATTCCAGTAGACGCGGTATGCAGGTGGAAAGCAGCGAAGATTTGCCCGAGCCGGGTGTGCCGGTCAACCCCAAAAGGACAGCTTGCTTACGATCAGGATGGTTTTGGAGAATCTCCATGACCGCGATCCGACGAGGTAAATTGACTTCGAGCTGATTCTCAAATAGAGAGATCAGCATGGAAATCGCGTATTTATCCAAGGACAAGGCGCGTTCCAGTAATTCAAGATCGGGTATATTCATATCCATTCTTATACTCCTCGATAGCGTTAGTGCATAAGGCGCTTTGCAAAAAATTTTATCAAGCCAGTTGTGTCAGGCGGAATTATGCACCAATGCCTTTTCCTCGATCACATCCGCTATCGACTCCATAATGTCGATCAGACTGTAATCCGAGGGAGTAAAGACTTTCTTAATTCCCTTCGCGAACAGTTCATTGAAATCGCTTTGAGGAATAATCCCGCCGAAAACCACGGCAACGCGACCGTCCGCTCCGTGTTCGCGCAGTTCTTGCATGATCTGGTCGGCCAACTCCATGTGGGATCCGCTCAGGACGGATGCGCCGATCAAGTCGGCATCCTCTTCGATGGCGGACTGGACGATTTCGTGCGGGCTCAGGCGAATACCGGAATAGATCACATCGAAGCCCACATGCCGCGCCGAAACTGCAATGACTTCCGCACCGTTGGAGTGGCCATCAAGCCCAGGCTTGCCAACGACAATGCGCGGCCGGTGTCCGAGACGGGCCGTCATGTCTTCGATGTGCCCTCGCAACTTTTCCACGCGGTCGTTTTCCAGGCCCAGCTTTTGTCCATCGATCCCCGTGGCGGGACGGTATTCGCCGAAAACCTGTCGCAAGGCTTTTGCCCATTCCCCCGTGGTCACGCGCGCGAGTGCGCATTCGATAGAGGGTTCCATCATGTTTTCGCCGCTGCGCGCCGCTTCTTTCAGGCGTTCCAGAGCGATCCTTACCCGTTCAGGATCTCTCTTCCTACGCACGGCCTCCAAACTTTTCAGGGTCTCCTCCAAGGCGGCAGTAGCGTCCACTTTAAACAAACCGCCATCGGCTCCGCCCATTAAGGGAGATGGAATTCCCTCAGTCCATTTGTTCATGCCCACCACAATCTGTTTCCCCTCATTAATCGCGCTCATGCGGTTGGCCATCGAACGGACCAGGGCGGATTTCATATACCCGGATTCGATGGCGGCTTTGACGCCCCCCATCTCCATGATCCGATTCACTTCTTCCATGGCATTCTTTTTTAGATCATCCACTTTCGATTGAATGACCGGGCTGCCATCGAAGAGGTCTGGATACTCCAGCAAGTCCGTTTCATAAGCCAAAATTTGCATCAAACGCAGCGACCATTGTTGATCCCATGGACGAGGCAGTGATAGCGCTTCATTCCATGCTGGAAGTTGCAGTGCGCGACAGCGCGCATTGCGACTTAAAGTAACACCCAATGCTTCCAAGATAATCCGCCAGGCATTGTTCTCAGGCTGGCTCTCTGTCAAACCCAGCGAGTTCACTTGTACGCCATAGCGGAAAAGACGATATTTGCGATTTTTCACTTTGAAACGATCGCGCGTAATTTCCTCCCAGAGTTCGGCAAACGCCCGCATCTTGCACATCTCTTCAATAAACCGGATGCCGGCGTTGACAAAGAAACTAATGCGCCCGACCGCTACTTCAAAATTGTTTTGATCAAAACGGCCACGTTGTTTAAGCAAATCCAACAGGCTGATGGCGTTGGCCAAGGCGAAAGCGAGTTCCTGCACCGGGGTAGCGCCTGCTTCCTGTAAATGATAAGAACAGATATTGGAAGCGTTCCAGTTCGGTATTTCGATCAGACAGAATTCATACATCTCCGCGATAATTCTCAAACTTGCTTCAGGCGGAAAGATATACGTGCCCCGCGCTAAATACTCCTTAATCAAATCATTCTGGGTGGTCCCTTGCAATAACTTGACGTCGACTCCACGCTCCCGCGCTAAAGCCACATAGAGCGACAACAGCCACATCGCTGTGCCGTTGATCGTCATGGAGGTGTTCATTTTCTCAATGGGGATTTGGTCAAAGAGAATATGAAAATCATCCAGGGAATTAATCGGTACGCCGACCTTGCCGACCTCGGGAAGAGCGATGCGGTCGTCGGAGTCATAGCCGCATTGCGTGGCAAGATCGAAAGCAATGGAAAGACCGGTTTGACCTTTAGCCAGGTTGGAACGATAGAGTTCGTTCGACGCCTTCGGATTCGAATGGCCAGCATAGGTGCGGAACATCCACGGCTGGTCAGCGATGACCTTTCCCTCCTTATCAGTGATCTGATGAGGAAGCGCTTGGCTTTGCAGTGTCGCGGTCATGATCATTCCTCTTAAATCTTCTTCAAAAGTTTGTGGACGGCGGTCAAGCACCATGTTTCACGTTCATGGCGCGGCCTGCGATTGGAAAAACGGCAGGTGGTCAATGGCGCCGGAGAGTTCGGCGAGCGTGGCATAGCAGCGTTCCGCACCGCCGGCTGGCGCGATGGCGGCGGCGGTAAGGCGCAGGAGCGGCCGACCACTGGCCGCCGCACCCGCCCGCAGGGTGTCGGCCTCGATCCCCACCGGGCCGCTGTCGATGATGAAATCGCACGCGGTGCAGGCAGCCAGCGCCGCGTTCAGAACCGGTCCGACTTCCGCCATTGCGGTGGGGCGCAGGAACACCCGCGCGCCAATCGCCGCACCCACACAGGCATCGAGATCACTGCCATCCAGCACGCCAGTGGCAATGGCCAGCCCCTTCTTGCTCAACAGGCGGAACAGCGGCGCGGCATAGCTGCGCCCGGCGATGACGAAGACCGTGCCGGCGCGACCATCGCTGCGAAACTCGATGCTGCCCAGATGGCGGTTGAAGTCGGCGGTATGCAGGTCGTAGAGAGCGGCGACCTTGTCGCCAGTCAGCACCGCTTCGGGCAGGCCGTCAGCGCTGACGCCGCCGTCGCGCACCAGCAGCACTCGGTCCGAGATTTTCGCGGCGAGGTCGATATCATGCAGGGCAGCCAATACGGTTAAGCCCTGAGAGCGGCACTGCGCCCGCAGGATGCTCATGACCTCGATGCGGTGTTTCAGGTCGAGGTGTGCGGTCGGCTCGTCGAGGAGCATCAGCTTCGGCTCCTGCGCCAGGGCGCGGGCCAACACGACTTTCTGGCGTTCGCCGTCGCTCAGTTGTTCGACCAGACGACCAGCCAGTTCACCAGCGCTTACGGCGGCCAGCGACTGCTCGACGACCTCGGTGTCGCGCGCCGACAGGCGACCCATGCGACCGGTGTGTGGGTAGCGACCGAGGGCGACAAACTCGTCGACCGAGAGCAGGGGCGGCCTGGCGTTGTCGGTCAGGCACACCGCGACCACGCGCGCCAGGTCGAAGGCCGGGAGGGTATTCAGGTCCTGTCCGAGCACCTCAATAGTTCCGGCCAGCGGCTGCAAATGCCGCGACAGCGTGCGCAGCAGCGTAGTCTTGCCCGCGCCGTTGGGGCCGAGCAGGGCGATAAACTGGCCGCGCCCGAAATCGAGGTCGATGCCGCTCAGGACCGGTGCACGGTAACCGACTGTAAGTCCCGCAGTGCGCAGAATCGGTTCGCCGCTCACGATTTCATCCCGTTTTTCAGCAACAGATAGAGGACGAGCGGTGCGCCCAGGAACGCGGTGATCGCCGAGAGCGGCAATTCAACCGGGGACAGCCACATCCGCGCGATCAAATCACACAGGCTGGTGACCAGGGCGCCGAGCAGGCAAGCCGCAGGCAGCAAAACGCGATTGTCGGAAGTGCCCAGGCTCAGCCGCGCCATGTGCGGCACCGCCAGTCCGATGAAAGCCACCGGGCCGGCCATCGCGGTCACCAGGCCGGCCAGGGAAGAGGACAGGAACAGCAGTAACAGGCGGCAGCGGCGGATGTTGACCCCCATCGACGCGGCGTATTCCTCGCCGAGCAACAGCGCGTTGAGCGGCTTGCTCATGAGATAGGTGCTGGCCAGCAGCGCGCCGCCGCACGCGACCATGACCCAAACCTCGACCCATTTCAGGCCCGAGAAGCTGCCCATCTGCCAGAGCACGAAACCCTTGATGCTTTCCTTTTCGGCCAGCGCGGTCAGGATCGAGGTGAATGCGCCACACAGAAAGCCCATCATCAGACCGGCGATCAAGAGCGTCACGCCGCTCTGTACGCGCACGGCGATGGCGACGATGATGGCGGTGACGGCATACGCGCCGAGACACGAGGCGAGCGTGTTGAGGTAGGGCGCGAAGCCAGAAAAGCCGAGGCCGATGCTGGTCAGCATGACCAGCGACACCATTACCGTCGAACCGGAAGAAATGCCCAGGATGAACGGCCCGACGATCGGGTTGCGGAAATACACCTGAAGCAGCAGGCCGGACACCGCCAGGAAAGCGCCGCCGAGCGCCGCCGCGAAGGTGCGCGGCAGGCGGATGTTCCAGACGATGTAAGCGACATCATCCTGGGCGCTGGGATGGAACAGCGCACCGAGCAGTTGTTCGACCGGGTAGGAGATGGAGCCGATGCGTAGGTTGAGCAGCATAAAGACAACCAGCAGCACGGCCAGCGCCACGAACACGCCGGCGCGGCGGCTGGTGCGGCGGGCCAGGGCGATAGGCAGCGCGGGCAGGGTTTGGGCGGAGACGCTCATCGCTCAGGTGCCCCCGGTTTGCTTAACTGGATCGATGTCTGGCAACTCGACGAAAAAGCGCATCGGGTGTCCTGGAAACGCCTGCGGATGCAAAATGGCCGCGATGTCGATGAGAATTTGGTCGAGCTGGTCGGAGGACTGCGCGTACCCCGGCAGCGGCGCGTAAACGTGGCCTTCCGGGCCGAGCGGACGAATCTGCGCGATCAACGGATTTTGCCGCGCCAGCGCCGCCTTCGAGGTCGCACCCCAGTCCGGAGTCCGGTAGGTGAAGTAGAGGTCGGCGTCTTTGCCGCTGTAGATGAAGCGCTCGGTCGAAATCTCGATGCACGAGGTGCCATAGATGTCGTTGAACAGGTAATGGCTCTGCGCCAGGCCGATCAGTTCGGCGACCCAGGCGTTACCCGGTTCGACCAGCACCCGCTTTTCATAAATATCGCCCCACATCGCTTTCGGCGGCGGCAAGCCCTGGGTGCGGTCACGGATGTCCTCCAAGGCGGTGGCAACCTGCTCGAAATAGGCTTTGCCCTGCGCCTCGCGGCCAAAGAAGGGGGCGATGAATTCAACAAAGCGCATGTGCGTGTTGAGGCAGGTGGCGACAGGCGTCGTCGTCACGACGACCGGAATGCCAAGGCTATCCATCATCGGGATGATGGATGGATCCCAGGTCATCACCAGATCCGGATGCTGGGCCTTGATGCGCTCGAAATCGATCTTGAAACTTTGCCCGACGTAGGCGATACGGCCTTCGTCGAAACCGCGCCGCACGTCGTCCCGCACCCAATCCTCGCGCGGATCGGTGACGCCGACCAGCGTTTCCGGAACCCCAAGCGCAGCCAGGATGCCGACTTCAAACGCCCGGTAGGCGATGACGCGACGCACCGGCACCTCGATAACGCTCGTCGGCGCGAAACCTTCCGGGGCCTTGCCGCCGCGCGGGATCAACGCCAGCTTGCGGCCGGCCCCGTCGCGCACCTCGGTGTAACCCGCCTTCGGGTTGACGGAGAATTCCCCGATGTTCATGAAGGAGCGCTTTTCCGGCGCGCCAGCTTCCTTGTCACACCCGCCAAGGGTAGCGATCAGCGTGAGCATTAATGACAAAATTGTCATTTTTTCCATAAATTTCATCGCTTTCCACCTCTTGGAGACTGGATGAATGTTGAGCGGAGCAATCAAGGCGTCCTGCGGCTGCACCTGATCAGGTGAAGGACCAAACCCAGCACGAACACCACCATGCCGAAGCGGTAGATGACCGCTGCGGGATCGCGGCGAACGATCAGTTGCACGTAGGCGCGGCCCATGCCGCCGCCGGGCTTGCGGGGCTGGAATTCACCCAGATAGATTCCGTAGCCATCGACGGTGATGGGTTCATTGAAGTTGAGGACGGTCGAGCGAGCGCGTCCATGCTCTTGGTCTTCAGCCGAGCGCGCCGTGATGTGGGCATTGGGCCGCAAGACGAAACCGTCGAAACCGTCAATGCGCTGGTCCTGGACCGTCTCCGGCTCAAAACGCTCGAAGCGCAGCGTTGCGCCATTGGGCAGGGTAATGGTCTCACCAGCACGCAGCGCCCGGCCGGGGTCGCTGGCCGCAAACAGATAACTGCCCAGGTAGCCGACCAGGACGATCAGCACCGCGTAGTGCATCAGGTGCGGCGCGAGGCGAAACGGCAGTTCACGGCGCGGGGGGCGGCAGGCCAGAATCCCGATGAGGCGCTGGGTGGTGCAGGCGAAGGTATTGAGCGCCAGGAGAGCTAGCAAGCCGGCCATGGCGAAGAACCAGGCCGTGTGGCGCAGATTGGCCGCACCGTAGGTCCGCGCCCATTCGAGCAGGCCGACATCGCTCATCGGCGAGAAAATTTCCAGATTGCCGCGCAACGACAGGTAGCCAAGCCCCAGGTCGGCGGTCAGTAAAAAGCAGAGAGCGATGGTGAGGCGGATGCTGGCCAGCGTGCGCCAAGCGCGCTGCGGCAAGTCAAAAGTCGGGCTGGCGTTCATGGCGGCGGTCACAGGACGAAGGGATTGCGGAACGGCCCCAGCTCCGGCCCGCCGTTGAACGCCAGAACCAACACGGCGACCAGCGCGACCAGCGCGGCGCGGGTCCGGTGACTGTACAGATTGCCCAGGCACAGATGAATCAGGCCAACGCAGAAGAACCAGGTCGCAATGGCCGTCAGGGTCGAGGCATCCTCCCAGACCATCGGCACGCCCCAGCCGGAATAGGACCAGACCTCGCCGGAAAACAGCGACAGCGTCCAGCAACCGAAGCCCCAGACCAGCGCGCGGAACAGGCGCGGCATCACCCCGTCGAACCCGCACAGCGCCGCCACGCTCCAGGCGGCGCAGACGAACAGGAAGGCCCGGCCCAGCGCGCCGAAGAGCAACACGCCGTGCGCATACGGCGATGCCGTCTTGATGATCGGCAGATAAAAATCCTTGGGAAAGCAGACGCCCAGAACGACGACGATCAATCCGCCGCCGATCAGCGCGCGGCGGATGACGGCGGCGCAAGCCGGATCCTCGGTGCGGCGCAGGGCCAGCGTGCCGAGCGGCGCGAGCAGGGGCGCGAACAGGACACCGCCGGCGAACATCGGCGTCATCGGCCAGGTCATCCAGTAACGCAAGCCAGCGTAGACGCCGCCGGCGATGGCCGAGGCCCACCATACGAGCGTCGCTATGCGTATCGCGCGCGGCGGCGACCACGCCAGAATCAACGCTCCAAACAGCAACAGGAACTCGATCTTGAGTACCCAACGGCTCAGTTCCATCATGTCAACAAGATCACGGTGGGGAAGCCGCTGGCATGAATGCGCGCTGGGTTTAGGCTGTTAAACACGGTTATAACCGCAGCGAGCAGACTGCTGGAAAAATAAAGCCGGAAAACATGAAACGGACTCCGTTAAAACCTGCGAATATCAAGTCAAAACAGCGTCTGCCAGGCGCAAAAACAAGCGGCGATCCAAATTGAAAAGACACCGGCAATAGCCAGCCGTAATCAAGTTTGGACGTGGTTGAGGACAAGCAGAACGTCACCCTTCAACAGCCCTACGCATAGCAACGCACGAGGCGTCACCCAAACGGTAGGCCGCACCCTCGAAACACCCCGTTCAAAGGTAGGTGACGCAATCGACGGCAGGTCTCCTGGCTCGCGAGTCGGGGCCTTCCGCTCGGCCTTCCCGGTCGTTCAATCCGATCAGTGGCGTGGGGTGAGCGTCGGCTCGTCGCATACAGTTGCGGGGGCAGCCACGGCTTGCATGTTCTCTTCTTTTTGAAGAGAACATCTACCGTGTTCCCTTTTCATCCCCTTGGGGGAAACCGTCAATTTAAATTATAGATTAGAACAAAGAAAATCTCAAGCTGTATTGCAATCTTCTTTCTTTGATTTTCACCTTGTTATCTCTTTCTAAATTAGAAATAAAAATCTATCTCGCCCTATAAACTAAAGCGCGATCATAGTGGCGATGGTTAAACAGCTATCACCGAGTCAATTCTATAAAGCCAAGTAGGGTTTATTGAATTTTAATTGATCATTAATGCCGGTGATTATGGTCATCCTCGTGATGATGCACGATTTGCGGTACGCCTTGCCAATCTTCGCGGCCCACGATGGACGTGCGATACGCGCAGAATTGACAATTCATGGACGCCACGCCTGTTTCGGCTTCGGCAAGACGCTCTAAAAAGGTTTCGACCAACAACGGATGGAGGTTCAAATAGGGTGCGACCGCAATGCGCGCCGCCGGGTGGGCCGTTCCATATTCGGCGACGGTGGTGCATATCCGTTCGACCAGACAGCCGTTAAACAGGAGATAAGGAAATACCACCACCTGTCGAAAACCCAGACGATGAACCCGCGCCAACGCATCAGCCATCAATGGAGTAGCGACGGCGGTATAGGCGGTGACCGCCCAACCGAAGCCCATGCCTTCCCACAAGATCTGGGCCATCTTGCTGATGTTGGAGTTGGCGTCGAGGTCGGAACTGCCGCGTCCGATGACCATCAGCAACGTCTCTCGCCGGTCGTACTCCGGTCCAAACATCGCTTCGCTGCTTGCAATGCGCTCGCGAGCCACTTGCAACAGCTTGGGGTGAACGCCCAAATCGGCGCCCAACGTGATTTTCAGGCCCGGATGTTCGGCTTGAAAGGCGTTGAGCATGACCGGGATGTCGTTCTTGATGTGACCGGCAGCCATCAGGAACGCCGGTAGCGCGGTGATGCGGTGAAAGCCCTGTTGCCGGAGCGTTTCCAGCGCTTCGGCGAGACTGGGATCGGCCAGTTCCAGAAAACCGGCCAGCAACATGCGCTGGGGTAGCGCCTGCCGCAACCGCTCGACCAGAGCGTGGAATTCGGCGACGCCGGCAGCGCGGCGCGTGCCGTGACCGATCAGCAGCACAGCGGGGGCGGAGGGGGAAGCTTGGATCATTGGGGCGTTCCGAGCGCGTGATTGATTTGCCGTAGATCAGGGGTTATCGAGAAACAGCGCCGCGATTTCGTTTGCCGCCTGGTCACGCCGGCCTCGATCATTTTCCTCGGCGAGGTGGTGATGGAGATGCTCGACGAGCAACCCGTCGCGGATTTGGCCGAGCGCGCGGTGGCAGTGGTGTACCGCGTTCAGCAGCTCGGCGCAGGACAACCCTCGGTCGAGATGGTCGAGCAACGCCACGATGCGATCACGATGCGCGAGCAAGTCGCGGCGAAGTTGATTCGAATGTTCGATGTGAGCCATGATTTGCAGCCTCCTCGGCAAAAGACCATTTTGAGAAAAATACTTGATTTTTCAAGAATGTTGACGAAGCAACGTCTGAAAGCGCCGCAAGGTCTCCGCAGGGTCGCGTCGTCCTGTCGCGCATGCTTTGCAGAGACAGGCGATGCCGCGCGCTTCGGGCGGAACCTTTTCGAGCGCCTCGGCCAACATCGCCGTCTCGAAGCACCAGCACGTCGATTCACCCGCCACCATTCCACATTGGTTGGGTTGTCCGCACAGCGGGCAGCGGGAAGGATCGATATCCCTGCTCATCATCACCCCGCCGCCGGGGCGAAACCGGCTTTCACGCTGTTGAGCGCCTGGGACAGCGTCGGATAGTCCCGGCAGGTTTCAGCATGGCGAACACGCCACACCGTCTGTCCGCCTTGCGGGTGAACTTCGACCCGAACCGCTGATCGAGGTCCGGCGCGGCGATTGACGATAAATCCTTCCCGTTCGAGCGCCCGCCGGGTCCAAAGCGTCGGCAAACCCTCGCCCGCCAGATCGACCAGGCCGCGAGATGGACCATGCAGTTTGAAATGACCGGAACGTGGGTCAAAGGCGACTTCTTCGCTGGGAAAAGTCGCCTGAAACGCGCCGTCCAGCACCAGCGCCTCCGGAATGCCGGTTTGCAACGGACCGCCCAGCGGCAGCAGCCAGAGTTGATCGGCGCTGCGCAACGCCAAATCCAGATCGTGGGTGGACAGCAGGACGGCCCGACCGCACTCCCGCGCCAGCCGGCGCAACAGATTCATGATCTCGACCCGGCGGGGCAGGTCCAGAAATGCGGTCGGTTCATCCAGCAGCAACAGCTTTGGCTCCTGCGCCAGGGCGCGGGCGATCATCACTCGTTGCCGTTCGCCGTCGCTCACCTCGCTGAAGAGACGGGAGGCCAGCGGCATCGCGCCCACCGCCGTCAGGGCCGCATCGACTGCGGTTTCGTCCGCCGGGGTCAGCCGCCCGGTCCAGTCGGTGTGCGGATAGCGCCCCAGGGCCACCACGGTGCGGGTGAGCAGCGCGCCCACTTCAACGCGCTCGGTCAGCACCAGGCTCAGTCGGCGGGCCAGTTCGCGTGGTTCCAGATCGTGCAGATCCGCGCCCAACAGCCGAACCCGACCCTGCAAGGGGCGCTGCATCCCGGCGAGCGTGCGCAACAGCGTGGATTTGCCGGCTCCATTCGGCCCCAGCAGACACGCCAGCTCGCCGGCGTGCAGGCGGAGATTGATCCCTTCGGCGACCACCCGGCGCTGCCGCCCGCGAACGCGATAGCCAATCATCAACTCCTGG
>JBDHRD010000069.1:0-14349 GCA_039807425.1 Candidatus Contendibacter sp.
TCGCGCCAGTGTTCCGGCAGCGGTGGTCGGGGGACGCGGGCGGCCAGCAGCGTTTCGTAGACTTCCTCGACCGCCAGCTGCTCCAGCGCCGGTTCGCGGATCGCGCCGGCGGGCAGGCTCAGGCCGGCCTGCGGGGCGATCATGCCGTTCACCACGATGTCGGCCGCGATGTTCCACAGTTCCGGCTCGCGGCTCCCCCGGCGGGTGACGTGCAGCAGGGCGCAGTGCAGCACTTCGTGCAGCAGCACGGCCCGAAATTCGGCCGGGGTCAGGGTGGCGGCAAAGGCGGGGTTGAATACGATGACGCGGCCGTCGGTGGCGGCGGTGTCGATCCCGGCCCGCCATTCCAGCCGGGCGAACAGCGCCAGCGTGGCGAAGAACGGGTTGTGCGCCCGCAGGTGCAGCAGGGCGCGGCTGAGCTGGCGGTCGAGGTCGGCGGCGGCGCTCACAGTCCCAGCAACTCGCGGTAGCCGGCCATGAATTCCTTGAAGCGCGGGTTTTTGACCAGGGCCTTGGTGACGGCGCCCATCTGGTTGCGCTGGCGCAGCACCGGGAACAGGTCGGCGGCGAACAGGTTGACCCACTCCGCCGGGGCGTGGTCGAGCAGGTAGCTCAGGGCGTGGAGGACGCGCGGGGTGGTGTCGGCGCGGGCGGCCAGTCCCAGGGTCAGGGCATAGCGCGCCGAGGGTTCGGCGGGAAACGGCGGGGTCAGCGCCCCGGCGGCGATGGCGTCGAGGTCGGGCAGGTCGCGGTACAGGGCGACGAAGGCGGCGAATTCCGCCGCCGCGCCTTCGCCCACCGCCGGGGTGATGTCCAGCCCCAGGCGGTGCAGTTCGCCGGCCATCACCCAGGAGCGCGGCGAGGGCCAGGCTGGGCGCTGCGGGTCCAGAACGTGCAGCAGCTTGGGGCGGTAGGCCAGGAACGCCAGCACCTGCTCGTGCAGGCCGCGGCGCAGGGCGTAGCCGCGAAAGCTGTCGGCGTCCGGCAGCACCGTGAGGTGGATGAAGCGGTTGGCCAGCGGCGCGGGCATGTCGAACACCGAGGCGCGGTCTTCCTTGCGGTTGCCCGCCGCCCACACCAGCCAGCCGTCGGGGACGCGGTAGGAGCCGATGCGGCGGTCGAGGATCAGTTGCTGGGCGACGCCCTGCATCGCCGGCGGGGCCATGTTGATCTCGTCGAGAAACAGGACGCCGGCGCCGGTGGTTGGGAGGAATTCCGGCGGATACCAGCGGCTGGTGCGGGTGTCCGGGTCGGCGACCGGCAGGCCGCGCAGGTCGGTGGGGGCGAGCTGGCTGAGGCGCACGTCGATCAGCTCGATCCCGACCGCCTGCGCCACCTGGGCGACGATGCTGGATTTGCCGATGCCCGGCGGTCCCCAGATCATGGTGCTCAGGAACAGGCGGGCTTCGGCCAGGCGGGCGAGGAAGGGGGTCAGTTGGGCCGGGGTGAGTTGCATGGGGCGCTCCGGGTCAGGCGGCGGGGGGTTGTGCCGCCAACGCGGCCCGCGCCACCGCCCGCACCACGGCGTTGCCGTCGGCGGCGAGTTTAGTCCGGGTGGCGGGCGGCGTGGCGGGGTTGGCGGCGATGGCGGCGCGCTCTTCCCACCAGGTGGAGCGGAAGTACTTGGCCAGCGCCTCCACCGGCGTCCAGGGGCTGAGCAGCGCCAGCAGGCGGGAGAGGGATGGTTTGTTGGCGGCGGTGAATTGCCGGGCGTCTTGCGCCAGGTGGGCTTCGACCGCCGCCCGTTCCTCGGGGACGAGCGACGGCGGGGCAGCGCTGGCGAACTCTCTTTTGGACAGAGATTCGCGGAAAATCCAGAAAAAACCACCTTCTTCGTCGTGGAGCAGGCATTCCAGAACGACCAGCGGCGTAGCCGGGTTCTCGGCGACCGTGCGGCGGACCACCATCGCCTCATCGCCCGCCAGCCGCTCCAGCAGCGCGACCGGCGTGGCCGGATGCTCGGCGACCGTGCAGCGGACATACCAATCCCCATCACCCGCCAGCCGCTCCAACAGGGCGACCGACATGGCCGGATGCTCGGCAACCGCACAGCGGACATCCGAATCCGCATCGCCCGCCAGCCGCTCCAGCAGCGCGACCGGCGTGGCCGGATGCGCGGCAACCGCACAGCGGACATCCGAATCCGCATCGCCCGCCAGCCGCTCCAGCAGCGCGACCGGCGTGGCCGGATGCGCGGCAACCGCACAGCGGACATCCGAATCCCCATCGCCCGCCAGCCGCTCCAGCAGCGCGACCGGCGTGGCCGGATGCTTGGCAACCGCACAGCGGACATCCGAATCCCCATCGCCCGCCAGCCGCTCCAACAGGGCAACCGGCGTGGCCGGATGCTGGGCGACGACGATGCGGACATTGCGATCTTTATTGCCCGCCAGCGGCTCCAGCAGGGCGACCGGTAAATGATCGGCGACCTCGCGGCGGACCCACGAATCCGCATCGCCCGCCAGCCGCTCCAACAGAGTGACCGGCATGGCCGGATGCCAGGCGACCGCGCGGCGGACATCCGAATCCGCATCGCCCGCCAGCCGCTCCAACAGAGTGACCGGCGTGGCCGGATGCTTGGCGACCGCGCGGCGGACCCATGAATCTTCATCGCCCGCCAGCCCTCCAGCACGGTGGCCGGCGTGGCCGGATGCGCGGCGACCGCGCGGCGGACATACCAATCCCCATCACCCGCCAGCCGCTCCAGCACGGTGGCCGGCATGGCCGGGTTCTCGGCGACCGCGCGGCGGACCCTAGTGTCCTTATCGCCCGCTAGCGGCTCCAGCAACTGTTCCCGCAGTGCGACTGGCGTAGCTGGATTCTCGGCGACCGCGCGGCGAACCTGCGGATCTGCATCGCCCGCCAGCCGCTCCAGCACGGTGGCCGGCATGGCCGGATGCCCGGCGACCGCGCGGCGGACCCTAATGTCCTTATCGCCCGCCAGCCGCTCCAGCAGCGCGACCGGCGTGGCCGGATGCGCGGCAACCGCACGGCGGACCCATGAATCTTCATCGCCCGCCAGCTGCTCCAACAGGGCGACCGACATGGCCGGATGCTCGGCAACCGCACGGCGGACATCCGAATCCGCATCGCCCGCCAGCCGCTCCAGCACCGCTGCGTCGGAATAGACGCGGGCGGCGTCCTGGACCATCTCGTTGAACAGCGGATGGGCAGGAGTAGATAACCCTGGCCCGGCGGAGACCACCTGGTCGGCCAACCGCAGGAAGGGCAAAACCCGCAGGCGCTGCCCGGGTTCCGCCTGTACCAGCGCCCGCGCCACCGCCGCGCGCAACCGGCCCTGCCAGTCGTCCACGACGCCCGCCACCGCCACATGCAGCGAGGCCGCCTCGCGCACGGCAGTCGAAGTCGAAGCCTGCAAGGCGCGCACCGTCTCGGGCATCGTCGCCGCGTTCTGGCAGATACCCAGCAACACCACTTCATCGTCTACCCGCGCCGCTTGCGCCAGCACCCCCGCCGAACAATGGTCCCGTTTCACCACCGCACGCAGGATGGACGCCGGCAGATCGCGGAAGAAGGTGGGATTTTCCAGCAAAAACACGTCCAGCGCCGGGTTGTCCAGCAACTGCTCGGGAAACTGCTTGGCAATCTCGTGCAGGACGTTCAGGGGCGTCGCCGGGTTCGTGACCAGCGCGCGGCGGGTGGAAACATCGGCGGAATGGGACAGCTCCGTCAGCAAGGCTTCCGGCGCGGCGGCGTTCTTGGCCACCACCCGCGCCAGTTCCACCGCCTGGGCCGCCAATTCGGCCAGCCGCTCCGGCGCGGTGGTGGGATCGGCCGCTTCCGCCTTGGGCGAGCGGGGTTTGGGGGTTTTGGGGGAAGGTTTAGCCATGATCGTTCTCCTCAAGCGAGGTTTGAAGTGCCTCGATAAACTGATCGTTATTCATTTGCCCGGTGATCTTGCGCAGAAGCAACGAGGTGAATTTGGCAGACTTTGTTGCATTACTATTGCCCGAATCATTAAATTAAATTAGTCCGAAAATGGAGTTGACCTCTTTGAGCATTTTTTCTGTCCGCGCGGTGATCGAAGCCTCGTTCCAATCGTCCCGGCTGGCTAAATCGGCGTTCAGGTAGAGGCCGTTGCGATAACCGATATAGTCGTCCCTATCGTTCTTCCGATCACGCTTTTTCAAGAACTCCATTGTGCTCAGCTTGGAGTTGTAACCGCTTAGGGTGAGGTTGCCAAGCTGATGGGCGCAGCGCGCTCGGATGGTATCCGCCATACCTTTTTGATCGCCTTCCAGCATCGCCACCCAGCCTGGCCCCAGGTTTTCGGTCTTTGGCAGGATGTGCTCCACAGTAAATACGGGACGATCATTGGCGTCATATGCCCATAAGTCGCGCTTGTTCTCGCGGGTTTGATGTACTTCTTCCAGTTTGCATAGCATGAAGCGTGTGGCCTCGTAGTTTTCGAGGTACACATCGCCTTTGAGTCGTGACTCGCAAACATCTGCCGGCGCCGCTCGCTCCAGCAACCAGTAATGTGTCTGCGCGATAAAAGCATCCAAATTACGGATATCTCCACTGCGAATCTGCTTCAGCAGAGACCCGACCAACTCTATGCACATTGGATCGAGCTCACGGGTCGCGGGTTGGTCGGTCAGGTTGCGCCAAAAGAACCACTTGGTCAGCAATGTAGCCAATCTTTCCAAGGCTGATGCTTCGTCCCAGTCTTGACTTTGAGCAACTTGGCTAGCCCAGAGCAAGAATGCGTAGGCGGGCGCTGCTCCCAATCGCTGAAGGTCTTGCAGCGCGCTTGCAGTGGCATCTATCCACCTACATTTGGCAACGGCTGGATCGAGCAGCGCCGAATAGGTTTTACCCTTGGCCCGTAGGGCGCTAAACAGCCACTCCGGGTGCTTGCGCAGCAAGGTATCATAGATGATGATCAGGTTCGAGCGGGTAGCGCGTGGACAGCCTTTGACCTCCACCCGCTTGAGATACTTGAACATATTGTAGAGATGGCGCAGGAAACGTTCCTGCACCGCCGGCTCGGGCAGCAGGTCGATCAGGTCTTTCCACTCCTCAAACGCGCGGTCAATGCCATAGTCGGGCCTCTTGTCCAGCTCGGCCAACAGATTGTTTTTGATGATGTCGATGGCCGACAGTGGGATGCCACGGTTGTTGATCGTCTCGAACAACACAAAGGCGTCCGAATGGCTCGGCACCTCGATCTTGACCAGAATTGCGGCTTTGAGCTTTTCCAAGAGGGCCGAGGACTGGTCGATGGTCAAGCGTGCCAATCGGTCACGAAAATAGCTATACGCCTTGGCGATACGACGATTGCCAAAATTTCTCAACCCCCCCGGCTCTGTGACCAGTTTCGGGAAAAGGTCGCTCAGCACCTTCTGGAAGTCGGCCTTGTTCTGCCCTTGCTCACTGGGATCGAAGCGCCATTAGTTGGTCGGTTTGATAAAGATACGGTTCTTGAGATTCACCATCTCCACATTAAAGTCATCATCTGGGTCAGGGTGTGACTTCAGCTTATCGTACAGCGCGCAGAACAGCAGACTGATGGTGGTGAAACGTTGCTGGCCATCGATCAATTCCAATCGACTTCCGGCCATCGAATCTTTCTGACTGTTGACACAGATGATCGAACCTAAGAAGTGGCCTTTGGGCGACTCTTCTAGGTCGTTGAACAACGCCTCCCAATTCTCTCGCTTCCACACGTACTCACGCTGATACTTGGGGATAAAAAAACACTGGGTTGCATCCGGATTAAAGTAATGGCTGACAGGGTAATCTTGAACGCTGCTAATCATGTCTGGTTCTCCGCCTTTTTACTATGCATCTTCTCAAAGCCTACCGCGTTCTCAAGCGATCTAGTCAATCACCCAACCTGAATCAATCAATTCATCGCTGCTATCGAACACTCTCTCGACACCTGTTTCATTATCGACTACCTTGATAACGCCATGCAACAAATTCTCTATAGCAATGTAGCCGTACCGGGAATCCAAATTTTTCATATGCAATTTGAAGTCTGGGCAAAAAGAATTCATTCCTTGATTATCGATGATTTCCCGTGTTTGCTGCTTTAATTCTTCAGACCACTTGCGATTATTCTGCTTCATATTTTCTCCAGAATGATTGCTGACCTGTAAAATAATAAAGGTTCTTCGACGGTTCTTGTGGAACTAGGCGAAGCTGATTCAGTATCCGCTGCTCAAAGGTCCTACATATTTTGTTATGGTGCATGATATGCGAAGGCGGCCTAAACCACGCAAGTCAAGCGATGCTTCCATGAGGATGGTGTTCGCATCAACACTTCTCAACTTCGACCACTCGCGCACCTTTCATCAGCGTTTCACGCCCTCACGGGACAGGACCGATCCATCGCTCGACTATCGCCTGTACCGCTTTTTCTCAGTCATGCCCCTAAATATATACATTCATATCGTCTTCCAGTCAATATATTGTTTTCCATTTCCTCCCGCCGCCCCGCCGGCTCCAGCACTTCCACCTTGGAGCCGAACGACAGCAGCCACCAGCGCAGTTGCGCGGTGTCGTCCACGGTGGCGGTCAGCCGGAAATAGTCGTCGTCCTCGTTGCCCACGATTTGATCGGCGGACAGGCGGGTTTCCTGAAGGTGCGATCCGGTGGAATCCGACCGGGGAGGCTAGCGGTTCCCGGTCTTGCTCCCCTCATACGGCTGAAACCGCCGGCAGTCGACGTGATAGACCAGAAACTCGCGGTCGTCGCCACGCACCATGCCGAGCAGCAAATCCAGCGGTTCCCGGAAATACGGCGAGCCAGACTCGTCGCCGGGGTTGATGATCGGCGTCTCCAGCAGCGCGACCACGACCACCGGCTCACCGTAGCGCGGGAAACGGCGATTTTTCAGGCCCGGCTTCCAGGTCGCCAACATGCCGGGACGCAGCGCCCGCTCGCGGCCGTTGTTCAGACGCTCCAGCAGCGCGCGCAAGTGCTCGCCGGCTTCCTCGGCCGGTTCGGCGAGCAACTCGTCGCCGCCGCCGTCGAGGTCGAGGTTGTCCAACAGGGCTTTCACTTGGGGGTCCAGCGTCGATTTGCGGGGCATGGCGATGTCCTTCGGGTGGGAGAGATATAGAGCCAAAGAATACCCCGACTCTGCGACCCGTTGCGTCGGATACCATCGTCGCCCTGCCGCTTTGACTCCACCGACGCATCCTGATCGGACGTTCGCCGTATTCTCCGCTCCGTTCACTGCTTTCCATGCGCCATCAACTCGAATTGGCGCCTTCAATCCGAAACGGATTATCCCCACAAGGTCGAAAGCGGCGCCGCCCAGAGACGCTCGCCAAGGGGCAGGGTTTCGGTTCCATCGTAAAGGACCATTCCCCTCTCGAACTGATCTCTGGTCACGCTGGCCAGCCGTTTGAGACCTCGCAACTCCCCGGCGAAGACGACCTCCGCGCGGCCCTGAGTCCGACCAGCACCCTGATCGCCACGGGACTGGTCGAAATCACCGCACGCAGCGTCGATCTGGAAGACAAGCTCGACGTGTGGAAGGATTTGCCGAACCTCCTGTTCGCGCCGCACGCCGACGCCGAGACGCTGATGGCCCATTTTCTTAAGCGTTCCCCCCGGCGCACCCTGGCTCTGGCCCACTTCCCGCACCTGGAGCGGGATACGGCGGCGGCGGTCGGGCTGTCGCGGGCGGCGCTGCGCCACAAAATCTCCGGCGTCAATCTGCTGCTGTACGGTCCCCCCGGCGTGGGCAAGACCGAGTGCGCCGCCGCGCTGGCCGAGGCGGTCGGCGCGGACCTGTACGAGGTGGACTACGCCGACGAGGACGGTGATCCGATCCGCCCAAATCGCCGCGCCGTTCAGGCCATGTACGGGTGATACCCGCTTTTTCCCTTCGGATCGGCAACGCCACACTCTCCATCAATCCAGATAGAGGTTATCGCGGGCGCGCTTGGCCCGTTGGAAGACAGCGAGAATCGCGGCGCGGTCGCCGGTGCGAATCGCCTCGGCCAGTCGCGCCAGATCGGCGTTGAACAGCGCGATCATCTCCAGCAACTGTTCGCGGTTGGCGGCGCAGATGTCGCCCCACATGGTCGGGTCGCTGGAAGCGATGCGGGTGAAATCACGGAAGCCGCCGGCGGCGTAGCGGAAGATTTCCGCCCGGTCGTCCAACCGCGCCAGGGTATCTACCAGGGTGTAGGCCAGCATGTGCGGCAGATGACTGGTCGCGGCCAGCACCGCATCGTGATGGCGCACGCCCATGTCCACCACCTCGGCCCCGGTCAATTCCCACATGCGCTGAATCAGCCGGTGGGCGGCGGCGGCGGTTTCCGCCAGCGGGGTCAAAATCACCCGCCGGCGCTGGAACAAAGTGGCGAAAGAGGCTTCGACTCCGCTGCGCTCGGTGCCGGCGATGGGATGACCCGGCACGAAGTGGGGCGGGAGGTGGCCGTAAACCCGCTCCACGTCCGCCACCACACTGCCCTTGGCGCTGCCCACGTCGGTCACCACCGCTTCCGGCGCCAGATGCGGAACGATGGCGCGCAACACCGGCTCGATGGCGCCGAGCGGCACGGCCACCACGACCACGTCCGCGCCGGCGACCGCGCCGGCGGGATCGGTCTCGTAGCGGTCTACCACGCCTAACCGGACGGCGGTCCGCAGGTTCTCCTCGTTCCGCCCGCAGCCGACCACCTCACCCACCTCGCTCGCCTGTTTGAGGGCGCGGGCTAGCGAGCCGCCAATCAGGCCGACGCCGATGATGCAGAGGCGCCGGATCAAGGGTTGCGCCACGTTCATGTCAGTTCTTCAGCACATCGGTCAAGGCGTCGATCAGCCGGGTGTTTTCCGCCTCGACGCCGATGCTGATCCGCAAGAAGCGCGGCAGGCCATAGTTATCCACTGGCCGGGTGATGACGCCACGCTTGAGCAACCCCAGGAACACTTCGCGTCCGGGCCTGCCCATGTCCACGCACAGAAAATTACCGACCGAGGGCAGCCAGGTCAACCCGAGCCGGCGGCAGGCATCCTGCAACTGCTTCATCCCGGCGTGGTTGAGGGCTTTGCCGCGCTTCAGATGCTCGACATCGTCCAGCGCCGCCGCCGCCGCGACCAGCGCCAAACTGTTGACGTTAAACGGTTCGCGCACCCGGTTGAGCAGATCGGCGACCTGGGGATGGGACACGGCGTAGCCGACCCGCAATCCCGCCAGGCCGTAGACCTTGGAGAAGGTGCGGGTGACGATGAGATTGGGAAAACGGTCGAGCCAGCGCAGGGCGTCGGGACAGTCGGCCTCGGCCTCGACGTACTCGCCATACGCCTCGTCCACCACCACGATCACCTGTTCGGGAACCGCCGTCAGAAACGCTTCCAGCTCCGTCGTCTTCAGCCAGGTGCCGGTGGGATTGTTGGGATTGGCGATGAACACGAGCCGGGTGCGGTCGTTAATCAGCGCCAGCAGGGCCGCCGGATCGTGGCCGTAGGGCATCGGGTGATCGGGGGGATTGGCTCTGGCGACGCGGGCGGTCGCGCCGATGGCCTGGGTGACGATGGGATAGACCGCGAAGGCGTGTTCGGAGAAAACCGCCTCGTGCTCCGGGGTCAGAAAAGCCCGCCCCGCCAGTTCCAGCACGTCGTTGGAGCCGTTGCCCAAGGTCAGCATCGCCATCGACACGCCGAGCTTGGCCGACAACGCCGATTTCAGTTCGAAGCCGTTGCCGTCGGGATAGCGCGCCAGCCCGCTCAGGGCGTCGCGGATCGCAGTCAGCGCCCGGGGGCTGGGACCGAGCGGATTTTCGTTGGACGCCAGCTTGACAATGTCGCTCAGGCCGTATTCCCGGCGCAGTTCGCTTTCCGGCTTGCCGGGCTGGTAGGGTTGCAGGGTGCGCACGCCGGGGGCGGCGAGGGAGAGGAAATCACAGGTCATGGGGAAAGAGGCTCCATCGTAACTATTTTATTTTAATGATTTAATTTCAAAGACTCATCTCACTGCCTGGCGGAGGATGATCCGTTTGCACCCGCACCGCCGTGTTGATCCGCGCCAGCCAGGCTTGCTCGTCCCGGCAGTCGAACATCGCCTCGCCGAGATCTTCAAGGATGGGTAATTGCCGAATCTGCTCCAGCACCGGCGCGCTCCGCTCGGCGGCAGATTCGCCGAACTGGCGGCGAATCTGCCGCAGCAACATGCGTCGTTGCGATTCCATGCCCTTTTCCATGCCCTTTTCCATGCCCTTTTCCATGCCCTTTTGTATACCGATTCGCTCCACACTGGTCACGTAACGCATTTGTGTTGCCTCTTCGTGATCCTGGACTTCCGCCCAAAGCTGGTTTTCCAGCGCTGCTGGCAATTGCAACAGCCAGTCGATAACCCGGAACAGCTCCAAAATATCCTGCCGCCCCCAACCGCGCCGATACAGACTTCTGATCAGCTGCAGCTTGCTCTGGTACCGGCGGGCGGGATCGCCAGCAGTGGCTTGCGCTTGCAAGTGGGCCTGCACGACGACGGCAAAGGGATTAGCCGACTGCATCATTTCGACTTCCCGGTCACGGTAGTCGTTCAAGCAAATAACCGGGAACGTGAAGCGGGTTTCGCCACCCCAGCGGCCATAGCCAAACCACCCGGCGGTTTCGCCCTGTCCTTCGCCCAGCACCGCCAGACTGATGACGGGGCGAGCGTAGCGGTCAAACAGGCGATAGTTGTAGCTGAACATCCGCCGGGCAAAATCGGCTTCCCGCTGCCCCTGTACTTCGATATGCACCAGCAGCCAGTCCTCGCCGCCATCGCGCGTGATCACCTGCACCAGCTTGTCGGCCCAGCGCCGCCCCAGCCGGGCATCACGCACCACCTTTTGCAATTCCTTGTCGAGAAAGCGATAGCCATGTTCCCAGGCGATATCAGCATGGGCGGCGGGGAAGAACCAGGCCAGAAAAGCAGGAAAAAACCGCTCCAGTACTTCTTTCCACGGAGAATCGTAGTCGTCGCTCACAATACGCCCTTGGGATACGACCCCAGCACCCGGAACAGGCTGGCCTGCTCGCGCAGTTCGGCCAGTGCTCTGGCCACCGGCTCGTCCTGGGCATGACCGTCGAGGTCGATGAAGAACACGTAATCCCACATCCCCCGCCGCGAGGGCCGCGATTCGATGCGGTTCATGCTGACGTCATATCGGGCCAACGGTTCCAGCAGCTTGAATAGCGCGCCGGGCCGATTGAGCGAGGCCACCAGCAGGGCGGTCTTGTCGTCGCCGGAAGGCTGGATCGGCCGGGCGCCGATGATCAGGAATCGGGTCGTATTGTTCGGCTCGTCCTCGATGTTGCGCACCAGCGTCGGCAACGTATAAATATCCGCCGCGCACTGGCCAGCGATCGCCGCCGCGTCCAGTTCGTCGCGCACCCGCCGCGCCGCCTCCCCGTTGCTGCCGACCTCGATCTGTTCGACGCGCGGCAGGTTGGCGTCCAGCCATTCCCGGCATTGCGCCAGCGACTGCCGGTGCGAATAAATGCGCCGAATCGCCTGGAGATCGGTGGCGCGGGTAATCAGATGATGGTTGATGCGCATCTGCACCTCGCCGCAAATCCGCAGCGGCGATTGCAGGAACATGTCCAGGGTGTGATTGACCACGCCTTCGGTGGAGTTCTCCACCGGCACCACGCCGTAATCAGCGGAACCGGCCTCGACTTCGCGGAACACCTCGTCGATGGCCCGCAACGGGATGCTGTGAATAGACTGGCCAAAATGCTTGAGCGCGGCGGCCTGGGTAAATGTCCCTTCCGGGCCGAGAAAGGCGATTTTCAGCGGCTCTTCCAGCGCCAGACAGGCCGACATGATCTCGCGGAACAGCCGGGCCATTTCCTCGTTGCTGAGCGGCCCCCGGTTGGCCTCGATCACCCGCCGTAGCACCTGCGCCTCGCGTTCCGGGCGGTAGAAATTGCCGGTGGCGCCGGCGGCCTGCTTGAGCGCGCCCACCTGTTGCGCGCAGCGCGCCCGTTCGGTGATGAGCGTCTGAATTTGCCGGTCCAGACCGTCGATCTGTTCCCGCAGCGCCTGCAAGCGATCCGCTTCGTTCATGCGTCCTCCCCGCTCTCTTCCCCGGCGTCCGGCGCCGCGTCCTCATCCGCCGGCCCATCGCTGTTACCGTCCGCTTCCCCCATGGTTTCGATTTTTTCGATCCCGGTCAGCTTCTCACCGCCTTGCAGGCTGATCAGCTTGACGCCCTGGGTGTTGCGGCTCACCAGCGAAATTTCCCCGACCCGGGTTCGCACCAGGGTGCCGCCATCGGTGATCAGCATGAGCTCGTGGTCGCTTTCCACCTGCACCGCACCGACCAGCCGCCCGTTGCGCTCGGAGGTCTGGATGGCGATGACGCCTTGGCCGCCGCGACCCCTGCGGGGATAGTCATCCACCGGCGTGCGCTTGCCGTAGCCGTTCTCGGTCACGGTCAGCACCGCGCCCTCGACCACTACGATCAGAGCGATGACCTTCTGCCCCTCCTCCAGGCGGACACCGCGCACTCCCCGAGCGGAACGGCCCATGTCCCGTACCTCGGTTTCGGCGAAGCGCACGGCTTTGCCGGCGTCGGTAAACAGCATGATGTCACGTTGGCCATGCGTCAGCTCCACATTCACCAGTTGATCGCCTTCATCCAGGTCGATGGCGATGATGCCGCTGGGACGCACCGCCAGTACCGCGTTGATGCGCTCGCCCTCTTCCAGCGGCAGCAGATTGACGATGGGCTTGCCGCGCGCCGCCCGTCCGGCCTGGGGGAGTTCGTACACTTTCTTCCAATACACCTTGCCCCGGTTGGAGAAGCAAAGCAGGGTATCGTGGGTGCTGGCGATGAACAGCTTGTCCACAAAATCCTCTTCCTTGACCGTGGTCGCCGCCCGCCCCCGTCCGCCGCGCCGTTGTGCCCGGTACAGCGACGGTGGCTGCGCCTTGACGTAGCCGGCGTGGGACAACGTCACCACCATGGTTTCTTCGTTAATCAGGTCTTCCAGATTGAGATTCTGCTCCTCGGGCAGGATCGTGGTGCGGCGGGCGTCGCCGTACTGATCGCGCAATGCGGCCAATTCGGTGCGAATCACCGCCGTCAGCCGCTCCGGCATGGTGAGAATTTCCAGAAAATCCTGGATGCGGCGCAACAGATCCTGATACTCGTCCAACAGCTTTTGTTGTTCCAGGCCGGTCAACCGATGCAACCGCAGGTCCAGAATTGCTTGCGCCTGGTTGGGCGACAGCCGGTAGCCGGCCACGCCCAAGCCGAATTCCGCCGGCAAATCCTCCGGTCGCGAACTGTCTGCTCCAGCCGCGGCCAACAAATCCGTCACCAGTCCCGGCGTCCACACCCGTTCCAGCAAGGCGACCCGGGCGGCGGCCGGATCGGCGGCGGCTCGAATCAAGGCAATCAACGGATCGAGATTGGCCAGCGCCACCGCCAGCCCTTCGACGACATGGGCGCGCTCGCGGGCCTTGCGCAACTCGAACACGGTGCGCCGCACCACCACCTCGCGGCGGTGCGCCAGAAACGCCTCCAGCACCTGCTTGAGGTTGAGCAGGCGTGGCTGGCCGTCCACCAGCGCCACCATGTTGACGCCGAACCCGCATTGCAGCGGGGTGTGCAGGAACAGATTGTTGAGGACCACCTCGGCGGTTTCGCCGCGCCGCAGTTCGATGTAGATGCGCATCCCGTCCTTGTCCGATTCATCGCGCAGTTCGGAGATGCCCTCGATCTTCTTGTCCTTGACCAGCTCGGCGATCTTCTCGATCAGCCGCGCCTTGTTCACCTGATAAGGCAGTTCCGTAACGATGATGGCCTGGCGGTTGCGCACCTCGTCGGTCTCGACCTCGGTGCGGGCGCGCATTTGAATCCGGCCGCGTCCGGTTTCGTAGGCGTCGCGAATGCCCTGGACGCCGTTGATCAATGCAGCGGTAGGAAAATCCGGCCCCGGAACGTGGCGCATTAGATCGGCGATGGTCAGCGTCGGGTCGTCGATCAGAGCGAGGCAGGCATCCACCACCTCGCCGAGATGGTGCGGCGGAATGTTGGTGGCCATGCCGACCGCGATGCCGGAGGAACCATTGACCAGCAGGTTGGGCAGGCGGGTCGGAAAGACCGAGGGTTCGCGCTCGGATTCGTCGTAGTTGGGGACGAAATCCACCGTATCCTTGTCGAGGTCGGCCAGCAACTCGTGGGCGATGCGGGCCATGCGCACTTCAGTGTACCGCATGGCGGCAGGGGCATCACCGTCGATACTGCCAAAATTCCCTTGCCCATCCACCAGCATGTAGCGCAGGGAAAACGGCTGGGCCATGCGAACGATGGTGTCGTAGACGGCGGTATCGCCGTGTGGATGATATTTGCCGATGACATCACCGACCAC
>JBDHRD010000070.1:0-14341 GCA_039807425.1 Candidatus Contendibacter sp.
AAGCGGATCGAGGCCATCGAATCGCTGGAGGATCTGGGCGCGGGTTTCCTGCTAGCCAGCCACGATCTGGAGATTCGTGGCGCGGGCGAGTTGCTGGGCGAAGCGCAGAGCGGCCAGATTCACGAGGTCGGCTTCACCCTGTATGTGGACCTGCTGGAGCGGGCAGTGGCGGCCCTGAAAGCCGGTAAAGTCCCGGAGCTGGATCGACCGCTGGATCACGGCCCGGAGATCGATCTGCAAAGTCCGGCGCTGATTCCCGACGACTATCTGCCCGACGTCCACAGCCGGCTGATCCTGTACAAGCGGATTGCCAGCGCCCGCGACGCCGGGGAATTGCGAGACTTGCAGGTGGAGATGATCGACCGGTTCGGGTTGTTACCAGTCCCGGCCAAGACGCTGTTCCGAGTGACGGATCTGAAGCTGCGCGCCATGCCGGTTGGGGTGAAGAAGATCGAAGCCGGGCCAAAGGGCGGGCGGATCGTGTTCGGACCCGAACCAAAGGTGGATGCCGCCAGGCTGGTGGGGCTGATCCAGGCGCAGCCCAAGGTCTACAAGCTGGATGGCAGGGACAAGCTGCGATTTATCAAGGAATTGCCAGATGCCGAGGCCAGGGCCGCGGAAGTCGAGGAGTTACTGGCGGGAATCGAGGAGAGGCGCTCCGGTTAGAAATGCCAGGGCGGCCAGCCTCACACGCGAAAACGGCCACCTCGCAGTGGCCGTTCTTGATGCTGGATGGCGGCGCCGATGTTCAGGCCTGCATGTCGCGGATATGATGGGTGAGACGGCTCTTGTGGCGGGCGGCCTTGTTGGCGTGAATCAGGCCCTTGCGCGCCATCCGGTCGATCACCGGCACGGCGATTTGGTATTCGGATTCGGCTTTCGCCTTGTCGCCGGAATCAATCGCCTTGATCACCCGCTTGACGTAGGTGCGCAGCATGGAACGCATACTGGCGTTTTGCTGGCGGTGCTTTTCGGCTTGACGGGCGCGCTTCTTCGCTTGAACGGTGTTGGCCAAAACTCAAGACTCCTTAATGATATAGTGGGATCAACGCGGCTGCGTTCGGATGCTAAAAAGATGGGTCATTTTGGCGTTTTCCCGCCCCCTGTCAATCCTTGATCGCCGCCGCTGACAGTTCCGACCATTCCCGGCTATCATCCGCGCCTTTCTCATCCCCGCGGCGCAGGATCGCATCCCCATGAGCAAAGCCCTTCTCAAATCCACTGGCATCGTCAGCGCCATGACCTCGTTGTCCCGCGTCACCGGTTTCGTCCGCGACATGGTGTACGCCCAGATGTTCGGGGCCGGCTCCGGCACCGACGCTTTCTTCGTGGCCTTCCGCATCCCCAACCTGCTGCGCCGGCTGTTCGCCGAGGGCGCGTTCTCGCAAGCCTTCGTGCCGGTGTTCTCGGAATATCAGACCCAGCGCTCGCGTGAGGAACTTCAGGAGCTGGTGGATCAGGTGGCCGGCACCCTGGGCGTGATTCTGTTGCTGATCACCGCCATCGGTGTACTGGCCGCGCCGGTGCTGATCCTGCTGTTCGCGCCCGGCTTCACCACCGACGCCGGCAAATATGACCTGACGGTGGAAATGCTGCGGATCACCTTTCCCTACCTGCTGTTTATCTCGCTGACGGCCTTCGCCGGCGGCGTGCTGAACAGTTGCGGCAAGTTCGCCATTCCCGCCGTCACCCCCGTGCTGCTGAACCTGACCATGATCGCCGCCGCGCTGTGGCTGGCTCCGCGCATGGAGCGGCCGGTGGTGGGGCTGGCCTGGGGCGTGTTCATCGCTGGGGTGATCCAGTTGAGTTTCCAGGTTCCCTTTCTGCGCCAAGTCAAGCTGTTGCCGCGCCCGCGTTGGGGTTGGGCGGCCCAAGGGGTACAGCAGGTGCTCAAGCTGATGCTGCCGGCACTGTTCGGCTCCTCGGTGACGCAGATCAATCTGCTGCTCAATACCGTGCTGGCGTCATTTCTGGTCTCGGGCAGCGTGAGTTGGCTGTATTACTCGGACCGGCTGGTCGAATTTCCGCTCGGCATTTTCGGGGTAGCGCTGGGAACCGTGATTCTGCCCAGGCTATCCCGCCAGCACGCCGAAGCGGAAACGGAAGGCTTTTCCCGAACGCTGGACTGGGCCCTGCGCTGGGCGCTGCTGATCGGGGTGCCAGCCACGGTGGCGTTGGTGATTCTTTCCGGTCCGATTCTGTCGGCGCTGTTCCAGTACGGCGAATTCGACGCCCGCGATGTCATCATGACGGCCCGCAGCCTGATGGCCTTTACCCTCGGCCTGATCGCCTTCATGCTCATCAAGGTGCTGGCGCCGGGCTTTTACGCCCGCCAGGATACCCGCAGCCCCGTCAAGTACGGTCTGATTGCCATGGGCGCCAACACCGTTCTGGTGCTGATCCTGATCTGGCCGCTGGCCCACACCGGGCTGGCGCTGGCCACCTCGCTGGCCGCGCTCATCAATGCCGGACTCCTGTTCATCAACCTGCGGCGGAGGGAGATTTATCAGCCGCGCGCCGGATGGATGAAGTTCCTGACGCAATTGTTCGTGGCGAATCTGGTGATGGGCCTGGTGCTGTGGTTCGGCGCCGGAACACTCGAAAGCTGGATTCACGCTAGCGCCCGGGAGCGGTTGTGGCATTTGAGCTGGCTGATCGCTGCCGGGGGGGGCGGTTACCTGCTGGCGGTGCTGGCGGTGGGAATCCGGCCACGGCAGTTGCTGCATGGATAGGCGATTGATCTGATCTGGACCAGGACATTCCTAAAAACCGTCCATTCTTCATCATCGACAATCATCACCATGCTCGTATAAGTCATTGAAATTTCTTCTACAATATATTGCTGTTCGGAACTCGCGGGCCATCCGAACCCGGATTCAAGCAACCGCAAAAGCCAGTGAAATGGCATTGGGACCCAGGTAGATGCCACCGGTGGCGCTCATGACGGAGACCATGAGTTCGATACCCCATTGGCGGACGTGGCGCTCGAAGTCGAGGAAGGCGTGCTTCTGCCTGAGCCACTGCGGATCGCCGGCATAGCTGATCGCCACCAGCGGACTGCGCAGACCCTGATCGATCTCCAGCTTGGCCAGATCGAACAGACCCGCCAGCGCACGCTCGAAGCCGCGCGCCTTGAGCGCCAATTCGGTTTCGCCCTCCACGAACCGGGCGACCGTCTTGAAACCGAGCAGCGAACCGAGACGGTAATTCAGAAACTCCATGCCGTTTCCGCTCTTCTCGCTGGCCTGACGGCCGAAACCGGACAGATCACCGAGCAGAAGGTAGCAGCGGATGTAGTGCCGGAACGCCTCCGCCAGCCGGCGCAGTTCGCCAAAGGGCAACTCCGGGTTTTGCAACAGCCGGATCACCTCATCCGCCAACACCGCCTGACCGGTGAAGGCTGTCCTGCTGTCGAGCACGTTCAGTTGGAACGGCGTGCTCAAGCCAGCCTGCTGACGCCGTTCGCGGTAGCCGCGCACGATGGCGAACGATGCTTCGGTCGCGCTCTGAAATAACGGGCTGCGGGTTTGCGCGATGGTCATGAGCATTGCCCGATCATGGGCGATGACCAGGCGGTCCAGAAACAACTCGGCGATGGCGCTGGGCGAACAGGGTTCGATCGCTGCCTTCAGGTTCCGCGACCGGGCATGGCGGTGATGAAAAGCCAGCATCAGGTCGGGATCGCGGCTATCGGTCAGAATCTGATCACCCAGGACCAATTTGTTCGGCAGCAGATACAGTTGATGCCGCTGAATATAGGCGGCTGGCAGATCGCAGGCCGAATCAATCACTACCGCCGTCTTCATCGCCACGGCGCTCAGCCAGCATTGATTAGAGAACTGCTATAGAGCGCGTCAAAGCGGCAACCATACCCCAATTGCCCATCCCGCCGGTGGGGATCGAGGCGCACGATGGTTGCGGTCACTTCCATTTCGGTATCCCCCAGCTCATCGGCGCTAATCCGCAAATACAGCGTGGTTCCAATCGATAGCTGGTCCTTGGTCCACAATAAAATGCCGCCCGCGCTGATGTTGCCCAGCCAGCCATCCCGTAGGGCTCCATCATCGGTAATCTGGTACTGGACTGCCGCGTTGATTTCGGTTCGCGCGAACCGCCGCTTTTCCACGCCATCGTACATGGTCATGCTCCGGGAAGGAAAACCGCCCTTGGGTGACAGGGAGGCGGCGTCATGCTATCGCGCCCCCGTGAAGTGGGCTAGACTGTTATGAAATTATCGCACCCGCCAGCCGGCGCGCCAAGCGTGAACGGTGCGCGATCATCGACGATCCGCTTGCGCGAAGAGAACATGCTCCATGCAAAATCAGGATCCCTCAAACCAGTTCGAAACCTACCAATCCTTCAGGCAGGGCCAGACCATCTTCCAGGAGGGGGACCCGGGCGACCGGTTGTATATCGTGGCCGAAGGCCAGGTCGATATCGTGACGGACGGCCAACTCCTGGAAACGGTCAATTCCGGCGGTATTCTGGGCGAAATGGCGTTGATCGACGACAAGCCGCGCAGCGCGACGGCAATCGCCCGCACCGACTGCATGCTCGCCCCGGTCAGTCGGCAACATTTTCTGACCCTCGTGGAGCGCACACCGCTGTTCGCTCTGCAAGTCATGCGAGTCATGGCCGAGCGGCTGCGCCGCGCCAATATCCGTTGTTCCACCTGATCGCGGCGCCCGGTTGCCGTTGTCCATTCCGAACCGTGCCCCCTGTGGCATGACCAACCCGGCGTTGCTTGCCCTCTCACGAACCGCGGGCCGGATCGCGGCATCGAGCCGGCGGTAGGGGATCGCCCTCCTGTGTGGAACCGTTCATGATCGAAGCCGCTTCCCTCGCTTACCCCGATGCGCCGAGCACGCCCGAGGCTGCCCTGCTCGACGACTACCCGGTTCCCGGGTCTGGTTATGACGAGATGTGCGCCGCGCCTGGCGTGTTGCGTCCTCACTGGTCGGATCTGGCGCGGTTCCTGGAGGAAACCGGCGGCAAGGAACTGGGGCGCCGCCATGCCCAAGTCCAGCGCCTGTTGCAGGAGGATGGTGTCACCTACAACACCTATGACGATCCGCACGGTTCGCAGCGGCACTGGCAAGTGGACCCGATTCCGCTGCTGATGACCGGTGAGGAATGGAGCGTGCTGGCCGAGGGCTTGGAGCAGCGCTCACGGTTGATGGACGCGCTGCTGGCCGATTTGTACGACCGGCGACTGGCCATCCGGCAGGGCTGGCTGCCGCCGGAACTGATCCATGCCCATCCCGGGTTTCTCCCCTCTTGCCACCAGTCGCTGCCGGCGGGTAGCCGCTGGTTGATCTTTCATGGGATCGACCTCGCCCGTGGGCCGGACGGCGTGTTCCGGGTCTATGGCGACCGCGTCCAGTCGCCATCCGGCGCTGGCTACACCCTGGAAAACCGCATCACCCTGGCGCGGGCCTTACCGATGCTGTACCGCGACGCGCCACTGCGGCGGCTGGCTTCTTTTCTGGAAACCGAACGCACCACCCTGGCTGGGCTGGCGCGCCACCATCCCGAAAATCCCCATGTGGTGCTGTTGACCCCGGGACCCAACAGCCCGGTTTATTTCGAGCACGCCTATCTGACCAATTACCTGTCGTTGAGTCTGGTCGAGGGCGAGGATTTGGTGGTGCGCGACGGCCGGGTCTGGCTGAAAACGCTGGGCGGCCTGCGGCCGGTGGACGTCATCCTGCGGCGGGTGGTGGACGCCTACTGCGATCCGCTGGAACTGCGCGGCGATTCCCTGCTGGGCGTGCCGGGGCTGTTGCAGGCGGCGCGTGGTGGCCATGTCGTCCTCGCCAACGCCCTGGGTAGCGGCCTCATCGAAAACCCTGGGCTGACCGCCTTCCTGCCGTTGTTGTGCCGGCAACTGCTGGGCGAGGATCTGAAGTTGCCGTCGTTGCCCACCTGGTGGTGCGGCCAGCCCGGAGACCTTCACTACGTACTGGCGAATCTGGACGGCCTGGTGGTGCGCTCAATCCTGCCAGGCAGCTCGTATTGGGCCGGCGCCCGACTCGACGACGCAGCCCGCGCCCAGTTGATCAACCGGATGCGGACCCAACCCCATCTGTTTGTCGCCCAGGCCCCGTCGTCGCTTTCCACCGCGCCGGTGCTGGAAAACGGACGATTGACGCCGCGGCCGATCATGCTGCGTGGCTTCACCGTCGCCGATGGCGATGGTTACCGGGTGATGCCGGGCGGTCTGGCGCGGGTCTCCTCGGGGCTGGACACGTTGCAAGCAGCGGTGCAGCAGGGCGGCATCAGCAAGGACTGGTGGGTGCTGGCGCCGACCCCACAGCTCCATGTCAGCCTGCTGCGTCAGGCTCATGGTCCCATCGTCGTCACCCGCGATGGCAGCGACCTGCCCAGCCGGGTGGCCGACAACCTGTTCTGGCTGGGCCGCTACAGCGAGCGGTTCGACGGCACCGCCCGCCTGCTGCGGGAAGCGCTCGGCCGGTTGCTGGAGTGGGAGCAGGACAATACCGACGAACGCTGTCTGGATGACCTGTTTGGAGCGTTGGAAATCCCCGTGCCGCCGGTGGCGGAATCGCCGCGCGCCCGCTTCTTCGCCTTGCGCCAGCCGCTGTTGAACCTGATCCTGGAGTCAGAGCATCCGGGCAGCCTGCAAGCGATTTTCGCCGGCCTGTCGCGAACCGGGCGAGCGGTGCGCAACCACCTGGGCGATGACAGTTGGCGGCTGCTGAACCGCCTGCAACAACAGTGGATTCAGGAACCCTCGGCCAATCTGGGTGCGCGACAGGCGCGAGAGTTGCTGGAGGAGGAACTGATGCTGCTGGCGGCGTTCTGCGGGTTGAACAACGAAACCATGCCGCACCATCAGGGCTGGCTGTTTTTCGATATCGGTCGCTATCTGGAGCGGGTGCTGCGCACCCTGGACCTGTTTGACCTGGCGTTCATCACCGCCCGCAACCCGGGCGTACCTCTCTGGGAAGTGGTGCTCACCATCACCGACAACCTGACCGCCTACCGTCGCCGCTACCGTTCTGCGCTGCACCCGACTGCCATCATCGATCTGCTGCTGTTCGATGAAGGTAACCCGCGCTCGGTCGGTTACCAGTTGCGGCGGCTGCAACGGCATATCGGCCGCTTGCAACAGCCCGATCATTCACCCTATCGCAGCGCCGAGGAGCGGCTGATCCTGGAAGCCGTCGCCACCCTGCAACTGGCCGACATCGCGGCGCTGGCCACGTTGTCCCACGACAGCACCCGCTCCAGCACCGAGCTGACCCGACTGCTGGATGCTATCGAGAAACCGCTGCTGGCTTTGTCCGACGCTCTCACCCACAGCCACTTCAGTCATGCCGAAGTGCCCCGGCAACTCATTACGATGCGGCCATGAGGTACACCATCACCCATCGTACCCTGTACCAGTACAGCAGCGGCGTGGCGCTGTGCCACAACGAAGCACGGCTGCTACCCAGGGAAACGCCCTGGCAGTTGTGCCGGCCCAGCCAGATTCGCATTCGACCCCGACCGGCGCTGTCGGTCGAGCGGCGGGACTTCTTCGGCAACCGGGTGCTGTACTTTGCCATTCAGGACGTTCATCACCGGTTGGAAGTCACGGTAGCCACCGAGGTGCGGGTGCTGGATGAACGGCCGTTCGATGCAACCAGTCCATCACCACCCTGGGAGCAAGCCCGCCAACTGTTGCGGGAAGATCCGGACCCGGAAATTATCGAAGCCCGGCTGTTTGGGCTGGATTCGCCGTTCGTGGTGGTCCGGCCGGCGTTCCAGGATTACGCCGAACCCAGCTTTCCGCCGGGGCGGCCGCTGCTGGAGGCCGTGGCGGACTTGAACCAGCGGATTTATCGGGAATTCAAATACGACCCACACTTCACCACGATCGCTACCCCGCTCGATGAAGTCTTAAGCGAGCGGCGCGGTGTGTGTCAGGATTTCGCTCATCTGGCCATTGCCTGCCTGCGCGCCCTCGGGCTGGCGGCCCGCTATGTCAGCGGCTATCTGGAAACCCAGCCGCCGCCGGGCCAGCCGCGGCTGGTCGGCGCCGACGCCTCGCACGCCTGGCTGGCGGTCTACGTGCCCGGCGCCGGCTGGGCCGAATTCGACCCCACCAACAATTGCATGCCCAGGGAAAAGCACGTCACCCTGGCTTGGGGGCGGGACTACGGCGACGTCGCCCCACTGCGCGGGGTGATGACCGGCGGCGGCTCGCACTCGCTGAAAGTGGCGGTGGACGTCGAGCCCAGTCCAGAGCCGGTCAAGCTTTAATCTTGCTAAATGCGCACCGCCAGCACGTCGCAGGGTGTGCCGTGCAGGATGGCGTTGGCGGTCGAGCCCAGGAGCAGCGCCAGTCCGTGGCGACCGTGGCTGCCAACCACAATCAGGTCCGCGCCGTGTTCCTGAGCCGCGCCGAGAATGCCTTCCTTGGTCGATGGCGCGTTGACCACCCATTTTTCGGCATCCTCCACGTCCAGTCGCCGCGCCAGATCTCCGAGCAGTTTCCGCGATTCCCGCAGCAACGCCTCGTCGGGTAGCTCTGGCAAGACCGGTAACAGTTCGTAGCCGCCGCCCATGCTGATGTTGATGTCCTCGACCACGTGAATCAGGCTCAGGCGCGCTCCGCAGAGCCGGGCAATTGCCCTGGCGCGTTCCCCAACCCGCAGCGCGTCGTCGGAAAAATCAGCCGCGAACAGAATATGTTGATAGGTCATGACCTGCTTCTCCCATTGATTGAACCTGCGGTGTTGTACCGCCAGCCGATGGTCATCACGCTGCGTCCAGTAGCATTTGTAAAAACTTGTGGGTTTCCCAGCCCCGAATCGTCCAGCGGCGACTTGCCCGGCGCGCTGGTCACGAGTTGAAACCAGGCACTGGCGTCGCTCGGTTTCTAAAATTCGCGCCGAGCACCCTCCTACTTCAACCACCCCTTCTTTCGGAAAAACCAGAAGGGTGCGATCACCGAGGCGATCATCAAGCCAATGGCGAACGGATATCCCAACGACCATTTCAATTCGGGCATGAACTCGAAATTCATGCCGTAGAGGCTGGCGATCAGGGTGGGCGGCAACAAGGCGACGGAGACCACCGAAAAAATCTTGATGACCTTGTTCTGGTTGATATTGATGAATCCGACGGTCGCGTCCATCAGAAAGTTGATCTTGTCGAACAGGAACGAGGTGTGCCCATCCAGCGATTCGATGTCGCGCATGATCTGGCGGGCGTCCTCGACCTGATCGGCCGAAAGCAGCCGCCGTCGCATTAAAAACGAAATGGCGCGGCGAGTATCCATCAGATTCCGGCGGATGCGTCCGTTCAGGTCTTCTTCGCTGGCGATGCTGGCCAGCACCTCGGCGGCGGTTTCATCGCTCACATGGGCTTTGAGGGTGCGGTTGCCGATTTGCTCCAGATTCTCGTAAATCCCTTCCAACGCATCGGCGGAATACTCGACGTCGGTGTCGTAGAGGTCCAGCAGCAAATCCCGACAGTTTTCCAGGTAGCCAGGCCGGTGACGAGCACGCATCCGCAGCAGGCGAAACGCCGGCAAATCTTCCTCGTGCAGGCTGAACAGGATGTCCTGCTTCAACACGAAGGCCACCGGCACGTTGCGAGATTGGTCCGTGCTGTCGAGCAGGAAATCGGAGCGGATTTGCAGGGCGCCGCTCGCGTCCTCGAAACAGCGGGCGCTGGCTTCGATGTCGCCGAAATCGTCCTCGTCCGGCAGAGTCAACCTGAACAATTCCTTCGCCCAAAGTCGCTCCTCGTCGGTGGGATCGTCGAAATCGATCCAGATGGGCCGGGTACGTTCGAGATCGGCCTTGCTTTCAATCTGAATTTGTTTCAGGCGACCGTTTTGCAGTTCGAAGGCATTAATCATGAGAGGGGCACGATGGGCGAAATGGCGCGGAAAATAGCCCGAAACGGGAATCGGGTAAAGGAAAATCACGCGGCGAGAGACGGTAACCGGCCCTCGATCACCAGCCACCACTACTGGCGCGTTCCGTAGTGGTGAATCACGTAGTCATTCACGATCCGCTGGAACTCGGCGGCGATGGATTCACCCTTCAAGGTCACGGTCTTCTCGCCATCGACATAAACGGGCGCCACCGGGATTTCGCCGGTTCCGGGCAGGCTAATGCCGATGTTAGCCTGCTTGCTCTCGCCGGGGCCGTTGACCACGCAGCCCATCACCGCGACCTTGAGAGCCTCGACGCCGGGATAGCGGTCGCGCCAGACCGGCATCTGATCGCGTAGATACGTCTGAATATCCTGGGCCAGGTGCTGGAAATAGTCGCTGCTGGTGCGGCCACAGCCGGGACAGGCCACCACCGCCGGCGTGAACGAGCGCAGGCTCATGGTTTGCAGGATTTCCTGGGCCACCACGACTTCCTGGGTCCGGCTGCCGCCCGGCTCCGGGGTCAGAGAGACGCGGATGGTGTCGCCGATGCCCTCCTGTAACAACACCGCCAGCGCGGCGGTCGAAGCAACGATCCCTTTGCTGCCCATCCCGGCTTCGGTCAGCCCCAGATGCAACGGATAATCGCAACGCACCGCCAGTTGGCGGTAGACCGCGATCAGGTCCCGCACCCCACTCATTTTCACCGACAGGATGATGCGGTCGTGGCCCAAACCGATCTCCTCGGCCCGCCGAGCGCTGTCCAGCGCGGAGAGAATCATCGCCTCGTGCATCACCTCGCCCGCCGGCTTCGGCGCCGGCAACCGAGCGTTCTCGTCCATCAGCCGCGCCGCCAGTTCCTGATCCAGGCTGCCCCAGTTCACCCCGATCCGCACCGGCTTGTCATGGCGGCAGGCGATTTCGATGATGGTGGCGAACTGTTCGTCCTTTTTTTTACCCCGGCCGACATTGCCCGGATTGATGCGGTACTTGGCGAGCGCCTCGGCGCCGGCGGGATATTTGGCGAGCAGGCGGTGACCGTTGAAATGGAAATCGCCGATCAGCGGCGCGTTCACGCCTTGCGCCGCCAGCCGATCGCGAATCGCCGGTACGGCGGCGGCGGCTTCCTCGGTGTTGACTGTGACGCGCACCAGTTCCGAACCGGCCCGCGCCAGCTCCGCCACCTGGGCGACGGTCGCAGCGACATCGGCGGTATCCGTGTTGGTCATGGATTGGACCACGATCGGTGCATCACCGCCCACCACGATGGAACCGATGCGAACCGCGCCACAAGGGCGGCGCGGGAGAAGAGGACGAGCGCGGCTCATGGGATTACCGTTCATCATTCAGAAAATGCGGCCACCCTCAGCGCAAAAACTCGCGGCTGATGGCGCGGAAGCGGTCGGTGCCGGCCTGATGGAGCCATTCGAACACCACCATCTCGCGGCTGACGACGCGCACCCCGTCGGCGCGCATCCGCTCCAGCGCCAGTTCCACATCGCGCGGTGAGCGCGATGAGACTGCATCGGCGACCAGATAGACCTCCTTGCCGACCGCCCGTAGATCCAGCGCGGATTGCAACACGCACACATGCGCTTCGGCCCCGATCACGACGATCTGCTCGCGGCCCAGCGCGTCGATGCGCCGCATGCAGTCCCGCTCGGCGGCGCAGGAAAAGTGGGTTTTTTCCATGAATGCTTCCGCCGGCAGCAATTCGCGGATCGCCGCCACCGTGTGACCCAGGCCCTGCGGATATTGCTCCGAGGCCAGCACCGACACACCCAGACGCTGGGCGATCTGGATCAACCAGGAGCCGTTGGCGACGACCACATCAGCTTGGTGAATCGCCGGCATCAGCCGTTCCTGAAAATCCACCACCAGTAAACAGGATGTCTCGACTCTCATTAACATCAGGTATTTTCTCCCGGTTTGAACCTGCTGGAGCAGGTTGCATCAATCAGCGATCAAGGTGATCCGTTCGTTGGGATGGTTCTCCTTTACCAGCCGGGTTCGCAACCCGCGCCAGGCTGGCGCCAGCAGATCCATCGGAGCGCGGGTCTGTGGATCGTCCACGGCGAAGGTGAACAATCCCATCCGCGGCTCCAGCTTTTGCCGGCTGACGCTGCCAACCCAGATCGGCGTTCCTCCTTCCCGCAACCGCGCGCCCACATCCCAGAACCGCAGCAACCAGCGTGTATCTGGATCGTCATCGTAGCGCACCAGGGTCAAGTCATCCTCGCTGCCCTCGTGAATTTGCGGCAGCACCGGCAATTCGCGTAACCGCACCTCGGGGCTGAGCCACAACAGCATGCTTTTCAGACTCGTCGCCGGGGCCAGTTGCCAGCCGGCCGCCTCCAGTCGTTGCTCCACTGCATTGCGTGGAGCCGCCCACTGCAACACGAAATCCTGCCGGCGAATACCCCGGAAATCCCTGCGCTGTTGCGGCAATCGTTGCCAGTCTCGTTCCCACCATGCCGCCCGATCAAGAATCTGTTCGGTGAGTTGCGGCTGGTGGCGCTGCAAATCGGCGCTGAGATGGGTGCCAACGTGCAGCAGATGAGCCGCCAGCAGGGCGATGACGCTGGACGCCAGCAACCGGCGCCAGTTCAGCGCCTCCGTCGTATGGTGGTTATAGGCCAGGCCGAGCGCGGTCACCCAAATCAACCCCAGACAAAGTCCGGCCAGGGTGTCGGTCAGCCAGTGAATACCCAGATACAACCGGGCAAAGGCGATTGGCACGATCATGAGCGCCGCCGCGAGATAGGCGATCCAGCGCCGGGCCGGTGGGATTTCGCGGGCGATCAGCACGGCCAAAAAGCCAAACACCAGAGTGCTGAAGGTGGCGTGACTGGACGGAAATGAATAGCCCACCACGCCCCGCGAAATCTCGATGGGACTGGATACCGGCAGCAGCCCCTTGAACAGCAGGTTGGTGACCATGCCAAAACCCAGTGCAGCCAGCCAATGCCAGGCCGCCGAGCGGTTGCCCCGCCAGATCAGCCAGCCGAACACGACCAGGCTGACCGGCAGTGTCACCTGATAATCGCCGAGCCCGGCGGTGAACACCATCAGGGCATCCGCCCAAGGCGTGCGCAGTTCCTGGAAAAAATGGTAAAGGCTTAGATCCAGACCATTGGGCAGGTGCTGGCCGGCGGCGCTGAGGCTCAAACCGAACAGGACGACGACGCCCAGCAACGCTGCCGCCAAGGCCGCCAGTCCGCGCGTTTCGCCTTTTTCGGGGTCCAGCAACGAGGCGCTGATCGGCCCGATCCAGCGCCGGCCCTGGCTCCAGGCATGGAACCGTGGCACCCAGTCGGTGGCGTGGGCCTGGAACAGCCGCACCAGATATTTCACCAGCCAGGTAGTCGCCCACCCCACCACCACCATGACCAGGATCAGCACCGCCAGTCGCCCGGCCACCCGTGAGGCGATGTCCAGCGAAGCCCCGAACGCCATGCCAGGCAACAGGTAGACCGGCGCCCACAGAACCCCCGAGATCACGTTGGCGACCATGAAGTTGCGCCAGCTCATGTCCATCATCCCGGCCACGGTCGGAATCGTGCCGCGCACGGGACCGAAAAAGCGCCCGAACAGCACGCTTTTGCCACCGTGCCGGCGGAAGAATTCCTCGCTGCGAGTAATCATCTCGGGGTGCTTGGTAAACGGCCAGACCCGGCGGATGCCCTGGTGAAACACCCGGCCGATCCAGAAGCTGATGGCGTCGCCGACGATGGCGCCCCAGGTCGACCACCAGTAGGCCGGCCAAAAATCCACGTGGCCGAGGCCAATCAGAGCCCCCAGACTGAACATGACCAGGGCGCCGGGGATGATGACGCCGACGATGGTCAGCGATTCCGCCGCCGCGGAGGCGAAGATGACAAAACTCATCCAGCCCGGATGAGCGGCCACCCAGGCGAACAGCGCATTGACGAATTCGGACTGCATGACGGGAACGGCTTCGGGTAGGCCGGGACGGCGTTCGTTCAGAGCGGGCGGTGGCTGGCCTTGCGGAACGCCTCGCGCATTTCCTCGAAAGTCCGCGCCACCGGGAATTGTGGAAATTCGTCGATGACGTTCTGGGGCGGACGAAACAGGATGCCAGCCTCGGCCTCGGCCAGCATCGCGGTGTCGTTATAGGAATCACCGGCGGCGATCACCCGGAAGTTGAGCGCGTGAAACGCCCGCACCGCCTGGCGCTTGGAATCGGCCTGGCGCAGGGTATAGCCGACCACCCGGTCGTCGACCACCTCCAGCCGATGGCAGAACAGTGTCGGCCAGCCCAGTTGTTGCATCAAGGGCATGGCGAACTCGTAATAGGTATCAGACAGGATGATGACCTGGAATCGCTCGCGCAGCCAGCCCAAAAACTCGTCGGCCCCGTCCAGCGGCCCCATGCCGGCAATCACCCGCTGAATATCGGATAGCTTGAGGCCATGCTGGTCGAGCAGG
>JBDHRD010000071.1:0-14108 GCA_039807425.1 Candidatus Contendibacter sp.
GGAACTGATTTCGGCCAGCGCCTTGGTGGCGTCGTAGTTCAGCTTCAGGCGGGCGCGGATGGTGGACAGGCCCTGTGTGCTTTGTGATTCCAGATAATCGATGCCATCCGCCGCCGCGATGACCCGCTCCAGCGGGGTGGTGATGAAGCCGCGCACCAGCTCGGCGCTGGCCCCGACGTAGGCGGTGGTGACCGTGATGCTGGCGTTGTCGCTGCGCGGGTACTGGCGGACGTTGAGGGTAAAAATGGCCTGAATGCCGGCGATAATGATCACCAGGTTGACCACGATGGCCAGCACTGGCCGGCTGATGAACAGATCGGTAAAGGATTTCATCATCAGGTCACGAATTCGGCGGTGTGGGCGCGAGCTGGGGCTGGGGCGCCAGCGTGTTATCCACCACCACGCTCATTCCGTTGCGGAGCTTGAATACGCCGGTGCTGGCCACGGCCTGACCCGCTTCGAGACCCGAAGTCACCACCACGAAATCGCCGCGCGCCGGGCCGAGCCGTATGAACTTCTGGTTCAGCACCTGGCCGACCGCGCCGGTTTTCTCGTCCTTTTTCTCCTCGAGCAGGAACACCGAGTCGCCGTAGGGCGCGTACAGCACCGCCGTAGCGGGAATCATCAATACCGGCTCGGTATCCGGCAGGACGGCGGCGACTTCGACGTACATGCCGGGTTGCAGGTGACCATCGGGATTGGCCAGTGTGGCTTGCAGACGAACGTTGCGGGTGACGCTGTCCAATTCGGGGCTGATGGCGGTAAGCTTGCCGGCGAAGGGTTGCTGGGGAAAGGCGTCGGTGGTGACCCGCACCGTCATGCCGGGACGGAGTTGGGCGAGATAGCGTTGGGGGAGAGCAAAATCCACGTACACCGGATCCAGCGCTTGCAGGCTGACGATGGCCGCGCCGTTGTCGAGAAACTGGCCCAGATTGACCCGGCGGATGCCCAGCCGGCCCGCGAACGGCGCGCGGATGGTTTTCTTGGCCAGCACCGCGCGGAGGTTGTCCACCTGCGCCAAGGTCTGCTTGGCCTGGGCCTCGGCGGCGTCGAAATCAGCGGCGGAAACCATGTTTTTGCCGCGCAGATCGCGGGCGCGATCCAGGTTGGCGCGGGCCAGGTCGGCGCTGGCGATGGCCGACCGCAATTGCGCCTGCTCGATGGCGGTGTCGAGTTCCACCAGCGTCTCGCCCGCCTTGACGGTCGCCCCCGACTCGAACGTGATGGTTTTGACCATGCCCGAGGTCTCGGCGCTGACCGTGACGCCTTGGACCGCGACGACCGAACCGATGGCGGTCAGGGTCGGTTGCCAGCGATCCGTTTTGACCTCGGCGGTGGTCACGGTTTCCGGCGGCGGCGCCAACTGGGCGCCCTGCTCGGCCATTTTTTGAAACTGGGACAGCTTGAGTCCGGCCAGCGCCCCCACCAGGAGCAGCAGGCCCACCATCGTGAGGAGGATTTTTTTGATCATATCTCTACTGTACGCAAAAACCGGTCTCGGGTTCCCGGAAAACGACTTGTCGGCGAAAGTGTTCACCCCCTCCCATGCCGGAGAGGAGGAGCGAACGGCTAACGCAAGCGATGTGGTACGTATTATGCCGCTAGACTACTAACTTACTCGATATGGCCGCCGGATAATCTCTTGCCAGGATGCAGAAAGGATTTTCCGAGGAGGTTGAGATGAACCCCACGATCCGAATTCGCCGTGCCCAGTTGCGCGCCGCCATGACCTCGCAGCGCGCACAGTTAATAGCCGCCCTGAAAGAGGGCCACCGTTCGGTTTACACCAGCGGCAGTTCCAAACAGCGCACTGCCTTGACGGGGATCGCGGGGTATTGGGCAATGGACACTCTGCCCGGACGATCGGGGCAAGACTACGCTAGCGCCGTGGAACTCGGCGGAGGAGGGTGATCCGCCAAATTGCCGGCAATTCGGTGGATACAAGGCCCAATATCCACTGAGAAATGGCATCAGGTTCCCTCTGCGGGCGCCGGTGATCGGTCCAATTTTGGCCTATCCTTCCAAGGATTTGTCATTCTTACTCCTAAAATTTATTCGTGGAATCCTTGGCCATGACCGATCTCGTCATTCATTTCCAAAAACCCCCTTATTGGGCCGATACCGTTCACATCCACTACTGGGGTACCCGGCCGGGCGCGCAAGCCTCCGCCTGGCCCGGTGTGCCGATGGCGGCGGAAGGGGATGGCTGGTTCCTCTACCGGTTTGCCGGTATCGAGGCCGCGAGCCTGGTGTTCAACGACAATCAGGGCTGTCAGACCGGCGATCTGCGCCGCGAGGCCAGCGGCTTTTATACGAATGGTCAATGGCACGACAGTCAGGCGGCCGCCGAAGTCAGCGCCGCCGCCATTACCGTGCATCGTTCACCTCCACCCGACCAAATCCTGATGGCTGGCGCGCACGCACCGCTGGATCCGGCCGGGCCGCTGGGCGATTTCCGCGAAGAAACTATTTATTTTCTGCTCACCACCCGCTTTTATGACGGTGACCCGAGCAACAACTTTTTCTGCCGCGACCGTATCAAGTTCAACCGCGCCACCGGCCAGGCCGAAGATCCCCACTGGCGCGGCGATTTCAAGGGTTTGATCCAGCGTCTCGACTACATCCGCGATCTGGGTTTTTCCGCGATCTGGATCACCCCGCCGGTGGAAAACCGCAGCGGCCTCGATTACCACGGCTATCACGCCTACGACTGGACCCGGATCGATCCCCGGCTGGAATCGCCGGACGCGACCTATCAGGACCTGATCGACGAGGCGCATCAGCGCGGGATCAAGATCATTCAGGACGTGGTGGTCAATCACTCCTGCCAGTACGGCATTCGCGGTAAGGTCCACATCGACCATCTGCCGATCAAGTATTACGTCCCGCAAGGTTCGGAGCAGGGCCGGGTTAACCACGGGCCGTATCAGGGCAACCTCGGCAACTACGCCTGGCCGAACCGCGACGATATCGATAATCCGGTCGCACCGGACTGGTACCGGGAGCGGCATCACATGGACCCCGAAGGCAGGATTCCGCTGGTGGACCCCAAAATCGGCGAGACCGTGCCCAGGCCTGGCTATAACCCCGGCCGGTTCTTCGGCATCGACGCCAACACTCTCGATCCCGAATGGTTCTTGCAGCACGGCTTCATCTGCGGCGGCGACTGGGAAAGCGCGGCGGTGCAAATGAAACACATCGCGGGCGACTGCATCTGCCTCGCCACGGAACGCCAGAACGTCAAGGACTATCTGGTCGATTCCATCAACCACTACCTCGATATGGGTGTCGATGCGCTACGCATCGACACGGTCAAGCACGTCCCGCGCGACAATCTGCTCGACTACATCAACGCCTGGAAAGCCCACAAGCCGGGGCTGTTTGTGTTCGGCGAGAACCTGGTCAAGGGCTACGGCTTTGGCGATCTGGGCGGCGGCGACAATGGACCCTCGTTCATCCGCCCGTGGTGGTACACCCGACTGGGCCATGACCCGCGCGACCCCAATTCCGGTGGCGATTCCGGCTTCGCGGTGCTCGACTTCGGCCTGTTTTCAACCTTCCGCGACAATCTCAGCCGGGGCAGTTTCGGCGGGGTGAAGGCCGTTCTGGACATGGACTGGATCTTCGGCAACGCCAGCACTTTGGTCACTTTCCTGCAAAACCATGATGTCGGCCCGGACAACGATTTTCGCTTCCGTTTCAAGGGCGAGCAGTGGATGGCGGCGGCGGCCTACAACCTGCTGTGGACGGTGCGCGGTATTCCCTGCCTGTACTACGGCGAGGAAATCGAGTTCATGAAGGGTGCGCCGCAGGACGTGATCGGCAACGACGATACGCTGGATCAAACCGGACGGGCCTATTTCGGCGACCATCTGACCGACGAGCGCATTGCCGCAACTCAGAGCCACCCCCTCTATCAGCACCTCAAGCGACTCAACCAGATTCGCCGCGCCATTCCCGCCCTGCAAAAGGGCGCGATGCGTCAGATCAACGAGTGGGGCAGCGGCATGAGCTTCGTCCGCGACTACCACGACGGCGAGAGCTGCGTCGTGGTCGGGCTGACCATCGGCGGCGGACAGGATATCCATGTGAGTGGGGTTCGCACCGGGATTTATCGGGATGCAGTGACTGGCCGGGAAATTCAGGCCAGCGACGGCAACCTCTCGTTCCACGTGCATGGCAATTCCGCCGGAATTTACGTGCTCGACGGACCGGGCAAGATCGGCGTGGATGGGGCGTATCTGAGATAGTCGTCGTCGGGTGCGGGATGCGCCCGGGTTCGCCGGCCTATCCTGGGAACCGATCAGGCAACGCTGCGTTTTTGCCGGACCCGCGGAGTTCAAGATCTATCGGGAATGGGTATCCCCACCCAGCCATGCAGCAGCACGGCGGCCAGCAATGCGCAGCTAGCCGCGACGCCAAACGCCAGCGCGGGACCGGCGCTCTGCCACAGCCCGCCGAACAGCAGGGAAGCCGGCAGCAGCAACAATCCCGTCGTCAGGTTGAACCAGCCGTAAGCCGTGCCCAGCAGGGCGGCGGGCGCCAGATCCGCGACCAGGGCTTTTTCCGCCCCCTCGGTCGCCGCCAGGAACAGGCCGTAACCGGCGAACAAGGGCCACAACAGCCAGGTCTGGTCGCCGTTCAGGCCCAGAATCAGGTAGAACACCCCGTAGAGGGTCCAGCCGGACAGGATCAGTCGCTGCCGGCCCAGGCGGTCGGACAGACTCGACAGCGGGGTAGAGAACAGCATCGCCACCGTCGAAACCAGCGCCCACAGCAGCGGAATCTGGACCTCGGGCAGGCCCAGCTCCCGGGCGCGTAGCAACAGAAACAGGTTGGACGAGTTGCCCAGGGTGAACAGCGCCAGCACCAGCAGATAGCGTTTGAAGGCGGGTGGGAAATCTTGCAACGTCCAACTGAACGGAACCGGCGGCGCGGTTTTGACCCGGGATGGCTCCCGGATGCAGAGGGCGAGCGCGATCGCGATGGCGCCCGGTACGGCGGTCCACAGAAAAATGTCGCGCAGCGGCAGATGGAGCGCCAGCAAGCCGGTAGCCAACAATGGTCCGATCACCGCCCCGGCGTTGTCCATCGCCCGGTGCAGGCCGAACGCCAAACCGCGTTGCGCCGGGTCCACCGCCGACGCCAGCAGGGCATCGCGCGGCGAACTGCGCAATCCCTTGCCCACCCGGTCGGCGAAGCGCAGCGCCAGCACAACCGGCCAGGTGGCGGCGAAGGCCATCAGGGGCCGAGCGATGGCGGCGAGGCTGTAGCCGCCGACTACCCAGGGTTTGGTGGAGGCGGTTTTGTCGGCCAGCACTCCGGCGAACAGCTTCAACAGGCTGCTGGTTGCCTCGGCGATCCCTTCGATGATTCCCAGGGCTTTGGGACCAACCATCAGCACCGAGGCCAAATACAGCGGCACCAGGGGATAGAGCAGGTCGCTGGCCGCATCGTTTAGCAGGCTGATCAGCCCCAGCAGCCAGACGGTGGCGGGCAAGGTCAAAAGTGATTTCAACAAAGTAGTGGAACTCCTTCAGGGGAGTGCTGCCGCTCAACGCCTACCCGTTGATCACACCGTATTCGGCCGGCATCCGCACGTAAAAGACCTGGATCTTCTCCTGTTCGATCAACTCCAGAAACCTGATCGCTTCATCGTCGCTGACCACGAATACGACTTCCACCGGGAGATTGCCCGCCAGTTCGAAGAAGTGATCTTCGTGCAGGACGCTGTGCCGCCCGAACCCGGCGATGGTGCGAAACGCCGATCCACCCTGGATGCCCAGTTTCCTGGCGCGCTCCAGCAACCATTCGTAAAGTAGAATGCCGTGGTGTCGCCGATGCTCATGAGTGTAGAACTTCAGACAGGTCCCCTTCATGGCGCCCCCATCGGGGTCAACAGTTTCATGGTCAAAATTCCCAGCAGCGTTAGGGTGACCGAACCGATGACATGAACCAGGATGATCGCCAGGGTCCAGAGGTATTCCTCGCGCAGCAGCAGGGTGACGGTTTCCGCCGAGAAGGTGGAGAACGTGGTGAGGCCGCCCAAAAAGCCAGTCGTGATGGCCAGGCGGATTTCCGGGGAAAGAACCGCGTGTTCGAGAAGAAACTGCATGGTCATCCCCATCAGGAAGCCGCCCAGCAGATTCGCGGCCAACGTCCCGAGCGGTAGCGTGGGGAATGCGGGATTGAACAAAATACCGAAACCCCAGCGCAACCACGCGCCCAATGCAGCGCCGATGCCGATGGCAAGCAAGGCGTAAAAACTCATAACAACCCGTGCGAATTGAGGATATTGCGCGGCTCGGGACACAGCGATGGAGCAGCAAGGCAGGAAGCGGTTCGAGATATGCTCCCCGCTCCCTGTTCCCGAGAAAGTCGGCAGGCATCATCAGCCATTGCGGCAGTTGTTGGAGGGGGAATGCCCTCTCCGGGTTTAAAAAGTACCCTGGAACGCCTCCATTGACAACCTCGGATGGCTGTCTCCGAACCACCGCAATCCAGGCAAGACCGGCGTGGACGGGGCGTATCTGAAATAACACCCACCAGACCATAGAGGGTAACAACATCATGATATTGAACCGAATTTATTCCCTGATCGCCGTAGCCTTGCTGACGGGCATCATGGCGCCGGCCGCGCGCGCCGCCGAACCGGCGATCACCAGCGAGGAACACGATTTTCACGTGGTGGTCGTGACTCGTGGACTCGAACACCCGTGGGGGCTGGCGTTTCTGCCCGACGGTCGCTTGCTGGTGACTGAACGACCGGGCCGGCTGCGCCTGGTGGCCGCCGATGGGACCCTCGACCCCAGACCGGTCGAAGGTTTGCCACCTATCGCCGCTCACGGCCAGGGTGGCCTGCTGGATGTGGCGCTGCATCCCCAGTTCGCCGAAAACAGTCTGGTGTACCTGTCCTACGCGGCGCGGGGCGAGGGCGGCGTCGGCACCGAGGTGGCGCGCGGCCGGCTGGTGGATCACCGGCTGGAGCAAGTGAAGGTGTTGTTCCGCCAGCAGCCCAAATCCAGTACCGGCCGGCATTTCGGCTCGCGGCTGGTGTTCGACCGGCAGGGTCATCTCTACATCACGCTGGGTGATCGGGGCGAAATGGCGCGGGCGCAAAAGCTGGACGATCTGGCTGGCAAGATCGCGCGGCTGACCGCCGACGGCCAGGTTCCCGCCGACAATCCGTTCGTGAACCGGACCGGCGCCCGACCAGAGATCTACTCGCTCGGCAACCGCAACGTGCAGGGCGCGGCGCTGCATCCGGTCACCGGCGAACTCTGGGCGCACGAACACGGCCCCCAGGGCGGCGACGAGGTGAACGTGATCCGGGCCGGCCGCAACTACGGCTGGCCAGTCATCACCTACGGCGTCGAGTACGTGATCGGCACCAAGATCGGGGAAGGGACCCACAAACCGGGCATGGAACAGCCACTGCACATCTGGGTCCCGTCCATCGCGCCATCAGGTATGGCCTTTTACCAGGGCGACCGGTTCCCGCGCTGGCGTGGCGACCTGTTCGTGGGCGCCCTGCAGGGCCAGATGCTGGTACGATTGCGCTTCGGCGGCGAGAACCTGGTGCGGGAGGAACGCCTGCTTGAGGGTCAATTGGGCCGCATCCGCGACGTGCGCGTCAGCCCCGACGGTTATCTGTATCTGCTGACGGATGCCGACGACGGAGTGATCGCCCGCCTGGAGCCGGCCGCGCGGTGAAACGGGGCCGGGCACCCGGCAACGCGGCGGGCGCACCGATGGAGTTTGCTCGATGCGAATTTTACTTTACCTGATCGCGGGGTACCTGCTGGTGGTCGGAATCATCGCCCTGGCCCAGAACCGAATGCTGTATTTTCCCGACCCCGCGCCGCCCTCGGCCGCCAACCTGCGTCCGGCCGATGGGCCAGCGCTGGCGATCTGGCCGGCGGCCAGCGGAGCTGCGTTCCGGGGCTACGCCAGCGCCGACCCGATGGAACCCGTCCCGGCGCGCGGCACGGTGGTAGTGTTCCACGGCAACGCCGGCAGCGCCCGCGACCGGGGCTATTACCTGGCGGCGCTGGAGCGCCGGGGCTATCGGGTGGTGCTGGCCGAGTATCCGGGTTACGGCGGGCGGGATGGGGAGCTGGGCGAGTCGTCCTTCGTGGTCGATGGCCGGGAGACTGCCCGGCGGGCGCTGGCGGAATTCGGCGGCCCCCTGTGGCTCTGGGGCGAGTCGCTCGGCGCGGGCGTGGCGGCGGCGGTGGCGACCGAACCCGCGCTGCCGGTCGCTGGGGTGGTGCTGATCACGCCCTGGGGCAGCCTGCCGGACCTGGCGCAGGCGCTGTACTGGTATCTCCCGGCGCGCTGGCTGCTGCGCGACTGCTACGACAACCGGAACAACCTGAGCCAGTATCCGGGACCGGTGGCGATTCTGATCGCCGAACGGGACGAGATCATTCCGGCGCGGCACAGTCAAAGCTTGTACGAAGCACTGCGCGAGCCGAAACGGCGCTGGGTCTTTCCGGAAGCGGGCCACAACAGTTGGCCGGTACACCCAACGGCGGTCTGGTGGGACGAGGTCCTGGACTGGCTGAGCGCGACGCGACGGTGAACGGAGGGGAGACCGCTGGACAGCTTCGGACGAGTTCTGTGAAATGGCGAACGATGTCCAACTAACCGAACCGAGACTCGTCATGCGCTTCGAGGATTTGCCCCTGAACGACCGCCATGCCGCCGAAATCGCCGCCAGCCGGTTCCTGGGGCGACATCGCTACGTCAGTCTGGACGAGGCGTGCCAGACGCTCGACCTGACCCTGCCTCAATTGTGGAGCCAGATCATGGAGGAGGTCGGGCTGCCGGACTGCGATCCGCCGGTGTTCGCACCTTTCGCCTGAGGAGATCGTCGGTCAGGCTGGATTCCCGTCGGGTATCCACACCCAGCCTTCCATCAGCCGGCGGGCGCTGCGCCGCGGGATCACCTTCTCCGCCCGCCACTGGCCGCGATCAGCCACGACCGTGGCGCCGACCGCCATCACCCCGGCGGCGTGGCCGATCCGAACCTCGGACCCGGCGGCCAGGGGAGCGCCGAGGGCATCCCGCGCCAAGCTGCCGGGCAACATCGCCGCCACCGCCAGGGCCACCGTGCCGGTGGCGGTGAAGGCATGATGCAACTTGCCCATGGACAGGATGCGGGCGACCAAATGCAGCTACGGAGGTCCGCGCTGGAGCTCCGTTGCAGTAGGATCGAGAAGCTGCTTGAAGAGATGAGTCTAATCAGCCAGAAAAGGGATCAAGAGTATCAACTACTGGATCAATAGCATGATGAGCCCAGTCCATCTCGAAGTACCTGAAGAGATCCTTGTGGTCCTCAACACCGACCAGGAGCGTTGCCAATGCCTGAGGTCATCGCCAACACTTCTCTCCTTCAGTACCTGTTTCAACTCGGCTTACTTGACAACTGGTTGTTCAGCCAAACGGAGATACCCTATGAGGCTGCGCCAATCGGGTAATCCAAGCAAACCGTGCAACAGCCTTGGGGAATAATCCCACCATAAAAATTTGGAGCTGATATCCGAATTTTCGGTTTATTACCCAACCTATTAAATGTTATCGGTTTTTTTGATAAAACCGATACTCAACCCCGGGCTGGGAGTAAACTGCTCGCGGAAACCGGTAGCCACCGCTCCGGGCGCCTCAACCGGTAACGCACGGCGAAGCCAGCACCACGCCCCCTCTCGAACGCCTCACATTCCTGGATCAATCACCGCATGAACGAGAATGCCTTTCAAGATTACTACCCCGACGAACTCAGCCATTGCTACGGCTGCGGCCGGCTCAACGAGCAGGGCCTGCAACTCAAAAGCCGGTGGGACGGCGAGGAATCGGTCGCCGTATTTCACCCACGCCCCTACCACATCGCCATTCCCGGCTATGTGTACGGCGGCCTGCTCGCCTCGCTGATCGACTGCCACGGCACCGGCACGGCATCCGCCGCCGCTTATCGCGAGGCTGACCGGCCGATGGGCAGCGAGCCGCCCTTTCGCTTCGTGACCGCATCGCTGCAAGTGGACTACCTGCGGCCAACTCCGATGGGCGTGCCGCTCGAAATCCGTGGGCGGGTCCAGGAAGTCAAGGGCCGCAAGGTGGTGGTAAGCGCCACGGTGACGGCGAATGGCGTCGTGTGCGCGCGCGGCCAGGTGGTGGCGGTTCAGATGCCGGAAAACATGATCCCCAAGGATGCGGGATGAAGCAGTCTGGCCACGGGTGGTCCGCCGATAAAGTCGGGAGTGGATGAAACCAAACAGGATCGTCTGGATACTCATCGTCCTGATTGCGCTGGCCGGCGGCGGCTGGACCGCCTGGTGGTGGTTCGGCCCGCTCGCGGTCGAAATCGCTCGGCCCACGCGCGGGCCGGCGGTGCGAGCGGTTTACGCCGCTGGCACGGTGGAACCGACCGTGATGTTGCCCATCGCCCCGCGCAGCGCTGGCCGGTTGATGGAACTCAACGCCGACGAAGGCGCCCAGGTTCGCGAAGGTCAAATCCTGGCCCGGCTGGAGGACGCCGACCTGAAAAAGTCGGTGGACGAACTTGAAGCACGGGCCTTGTTCGCCAAGTCGCAACTCGACCGTGCCCAAACCCTGCTCGACCGGGGCCTGGGCACGGTGCTGGAACGAGACCGGGCACGGTCCGAGTGGCGAGCGGCGGACGCAGCGGCGGCGCGCGCCCGGGCGCTGCGCGGCTTCATGACCCTGACCGCTCCCGCCGACGGACAAATCCTGCAACGCGACGGCGAGATCGGCCAGGTGATTCCCGCCAACCAGCCGATTTTTTACTTCTCCGGCCACGCGCCGCTGCGTATCGAGGCCGAGGTGGACGAAGAGGACATCCTGCTGGTGCAACCCGGCCAGCCCGTGCTGATTCGCGCGCCTGCGCTGCCGGACCGGGTGCTCGACGGGCGGGTCGCCGAGATCACCCCGAAGGGTAATCCGGTCACTCGCGGCTATCGGGTGCGGATCGAGTTCGCGGGCGAAACGCCGCTGCGTATCGGCATGACCGCCGAGACCAACATCGTCGTCGAGCAGCGCGATCACGCCTTGCTGGTCCCTGCCGCCGCCGTGCGCGAGGGTCAGGTCTGGATCGTGCGCGACGGGCGCCTGCATCACCAACCAGTGCAAACGGGATTTAGCAGCGAAACCCGAATCGAAATCCTCTCCGGTCTGAACGACAACGACACGCTGGTCGTCAGCCCCACCACCGGGTTGACCGAGGGCCGCCGGGTGCGTCTCGCTCCCGGCGTGAGCGGGAATTCGCCGGCCAGGTAAGTCATGTCGGTTCAATTCGCCATCGCCGTCACCCATCTGGTCAGCCGCAAGCGGCCTACCCTGGTCTCACTGGCCGGCATCGCCCTTGGCGTGGCGTTCTTCCTGGCGGTATCGTCGCTGATGCGTGGCTCCGAGCGGGATTTCATCAAGCGGCTGGTGGACAACAGCCCACACCTCACCGTGTACGACGAATACCGCAATCCCCAGCCGCAGCCGGCGACCCTGCGTTGGCCCGACGGCGCGGTTGAACTGCGGCGGGTCAAACCGCTGCGCGAGGTGCGCGGAATTCGTGGCCATGCTCAGAAACTCGCGTTTATCGAATCCCTGCCCGGCCTGCGCGCGGCCCCGGTGCTGGTGGGGTCGGTGGTGCTGACGTTCGCCGGGCGCAGCGAGGGTGTCACGCTCAGCGGCATCGTCCCGGCGAAAATGAAGGGTGTTTCGACCATCGAGGACAAGATGACGCAAGGCTCGCTGAACGCGCTTGCCGTCAACCCCAACGGTCTGATCATCGGCGAGGGCCTGGCCAAAAAATTCGGCGCGAGCATGGGCGCGGTGATTAACACCGTTTCGCCGGCGGGCGAGCCACGCGCCCTGAAGGTGGTCGGCATCTTTCGCACCGGCAACGCCAACTACGACGACACCCAGACCTTCGCCCTGCTGAAGCGGGTGCAGGGGCTGTTGGACCGGCCGGACCGGGTCAACCGGTTCATCCTCCAGTTCGACGATCCCTACGCCGCCCGCGAGGCCGCCAGCCTGATCGAGGCGCGGATCGGCTATAAGGCGGTGTCCTGGCAGGAAGCCTCGGAAGATCTGATGAGCGTGCTGCTGGTCCGCAACCTGATCATGTACAGCGTGGTGTCGGCGATCCTGGTGGTGGCCGCCTTCGGCATCTACAACACCCTCTCGACCATCGTGATGGAGAAAGTCCACGACATCGCCATTCTCAAGTCCATGGGCTTCCACGCCCGCGATATCCGGCGGATTTTTCTGGCGGAGGGGGTGCTGCTGGGGCTGGTCGGCAGTTCGCTGGGGCTGGGGCTGGGACTCGGGCTGATGGCGCTGCTGGCGCAGGTCGAGATCAAGCCGCCCGGCGCCACCGAACTCATCCATTTGCCGATTTACTGGGGCTACGATCAATACCTGCTGGCGCTGGGATTCGCGCTGATTTCGGCGGTGGGCGCGGCGGTGCTGCCGGCGCGCAAGGCGGCGCGGGTGCAGCCGGTCACGATCCTGCGGGGAATGGGTTGAACCCGATCCTGGCGGCGGAGCATCTCGGGCGGGTTCTGCCCGGCGAGGTGCCGGTCACCCTGGTGCAGGATGTCACGCTGGAAATCGGGAGCGGCGAATTCGTGGCCATCATGGGACCCTCCGGTTCCGGCAAATCCTCGCTGCTGTACCTGCTGGGCCTGCTCGACACGCCGACCTCGGGCCGGGTGTGGCTGGAAGGTCGGGACACCTCGGGCTTCGGCGAGGACGAACTGGCGGCGACCCGGCTGGCAAAACTCGGCTTCGTGTTCCAGTTTCATTTCCTGCTGGCCGAGTTCACCGTGCTCGACAACGTGCTGTTGCCGATGCGCCGGCTGAGTGCGCGGCCGGAGGACGAGGCCCGGCAACGGGCGGCGGATTTGCTCCAGCAGTTCGGCCTGGGCGACCAGAGCCACAAGCGCCCGCATCAACTGTCCGGCGGCCAGCGCCAGCGCATCGCCATCGCCCGGGCGCTGGCCAACGACCCGCTGGTGGTGCTGGCCGACGAACCGACCGGCAACCTGGACAGCCGCGCCGCCGCCAACGTCCGGCAAATCCTGCACGACCTGACCCGCGATCTGGGGAAAACCGTGGTCGCCGTCACCCACGATCCGACCTTCGCCAGCGTCGCCGACCGGCGCGTCGGCATCGTGGACGGCCGGATCGATCCCGACTGGCAAGTCTGACCCCGTACCTCTCGGGAAAGAGTATTAGACGCACACCAGCACGTCAGCCTGCGATTCGGTCAGGACATATTTGGTCACGCTGCCCAGTAACAGGTCTTCGACCAGGCTTTCGCCGTGTTTCCCCATGACGATCAAGTCGCAACTCTGCTTCTGCTCCTGCTGGATAATGTGCCGCAGGGGATCTCCATGGAGCACCACCAGCCTCACCGCATCTGGCGACAGCCTTGCCTCTCCGCACAGTTCCCACAGTTTCTGGAGCGCTTCCTGCTCGGCGGCTACTCGATAGCGCTCGATCGTATCGTCGTCCACCCCCGCCAACACCAGCTTGTCTTCAAACGGCACGGCAAAGGCGTGCAATAACAGGATGTCAGCGGCAGGAGCCAGGGCGCGCGCATTGTTGATGGCCCGCAGCGAGCAAGGGGAAAAATCTACCGGCACGAGCAGGGTTCGATATCGGTCGCGGGGAACCTGCTTGACGACCAGCATGGGACAGGAAGCCCTCCTGAGCATTCTCTCGGCGGTTGAGCCGAGCAGCAGATGGCGCATGACGCTCGCACCGCGGGCGCCGAGAACCACCAGATCGGCGGATAACTTGTCGGTCTGGGTGGCAAGCCTCGAGAGCAAAGGGCCGGATACGACATGAACGCCGCTCGAAACCCCGTACCGGCGCAGGAGAGCTGCCGCCAGTTCGCGCATCTCCTCCTGGGTTGCATCGAGGATACGCTGTTCCAGTTCCACCGGGATCTCCGTAACCAGCCGCTGGAGTTTTTCCAGCGGGCTCGGATTAGCCACATGGACCAAATCAAGGGATGCCCCGGTTTCCCTGGCGATCATCGCCGCGCGTACAGCGGCATGGCGCGCAGGATCGGAAAGGTCGGTGGC
>JBDHRD010000072.1:0-14003 GCA_039807425.1 Candidatus Contendibacter sp.
GTTGCCCGCGTAATCGAGTATCCCGAAAAATGGGATTCATTAAAAATTGAATAAAATAAAACAACCAATAGCCAATATCTATTGAACGTGAAAAGCTGCCCAACGCCCCCCGCCCACCCGTGCTCCTCCCGGATCATGCGGATTTCAGGGCTATTGCTGATTTTTCAGCTCGACCTTGTCGCTTGACAACTATAGATGGTGTGCCGGATATTTCCATATAGGAGGTATTGGAACTCCCACCCGTTACCAGCCTGTCAGCTACGCCGCAACCTTTTATGCTTGCCCTCGGTTGGCGGGCTTCATGCACCCCATGCAAATAACAACTTGAGGAGAAATTGTGAAAACCAAGCTGACCTTCGTGTGCTCGACGCTGGCTGTTGGCATCGCGGGAGTCTGCGGCGGTGCTCTGGCCGCCGACGAGCCGATCCAGCCGATCCGCCCGGTCCAGCAAATCAATCTGGCGCAGGTGGAGTTGGGCAAGAAGCTCTATTTCGATCCGCGCCTCTCCAAGTCCGGCTTCATCTCCTGCAACTCGTGCCACAACCTGAGCATGGGGGGAACCGACAATCTCAAGACCTCCATCGGTCACAACTGGAAGGAAGGGCCGATCAACTCGCCGACCGTCCTGAACTCCAGCCTCAACATTGCCCAGTTCTGGGATGGCCGCGCGGCGGATCTCAAGGCCCAGGCCGCCGGTCCCATCGCCAACCCTGGCGAGATGGCGGCGTCCCATACCCTCGCCATCGGCGTGCTGGTCTCGATCCCCGAATACGCCACCGAATTCAAGCAGGTGTTCGGCCACGACAAGGTTACTATCGACGAGGTCACTCAAGCCATCGCCGAGTTCGAGAAGACCCTGGTGACGCCCAACTCGCGTTTCGATCGGTGGCTGCTTGGTGACAAGGACGCAATCACCGCGAATGAACTCGCCGGATATAATCTATTCAAGGCCAGCGGCTGCGTCGCCTGCCACAACGGCGAGGCTGTGGGTGGCAACTCCTTCCAGAAGATGGGTCTCGTCGAACCCTACAAAACCGCGAGCAAGGCGGAAGGCATGAGCGGCGTAACCGGCAAGGATGCCGACCGTTTCAAGTTCAAGGTGCCGACCCTGCGCAACGTGGAACTGACCTATCCCTACTTCCACGACGGCGCGGCGCAGACGCTGACCCAGGCGGTGGACATCATGGGCCGCCTGCAACTGGGCAAGAAGTTCACTCCCGAGGAGAACGCCATGATCGTGGCCTTCCTCAAGACCCTGACCGGCGATCAGCCACGATTCCTGATGCCGATCCTGCCGCCATCGACGGACCAGACCCCGCCGCCGAAGCCGTTCGGTTAAGCGCCCGCGGCTCTTTCCACGCCTGCGAAGCCCGGCTCCGGCCGGGTTTTACCGCGACCCGTCATTTTGCCTGCCGTGGGCTCGCTAGAGGAGCGCGGCAGGCCCTCTCATGATGTGATCGAGTCATGGGCCAACGCATCGCTTCCAGGCTGAAGGTCAAAGCCTTTCGCCGGCGCGTGCTCCGACCGGTGGAGGGCGTGTTTCTGTTCCATCCCCGGGGGCTGGAGCGCCTGGCCCGACGCCATCTGGGCGATGGCCTGCCAGGTTTCGCCGTTCCACCGCTCAGTTATTACCTGATGCCGCGCAGCGTCTTTCTGGTTGGCCTGGAGGAGGAAAATCCCGATGCGCTGGCGGTGATCGAAGGGCTGAATCTGCCCGACTGGGTGATTCTGTTGCCCATGCCGTCGGCCCAGGAGTTGGCGGCGGGCGAGCCAGGACGCTGGCTGCGCGACTACTGGAGCCGCCGGTTCGAGGCCGAGGTGGGGCGGGCTTGGCAGGCTGCGCGCACCGACAATCAGGACCACGAGGCGTTTGGCGCCCAGGGATTGACCCGAACCATTGGCGAGCGGGGGTTCCGCGAGGCGCGGATCGTGCTCGAACAGGACCGGCGGGTGGTGCTGGGGCTGGACGACGAAACGCTGTGCCGGCATTTCATCGGCTTTGCCCTGTACCTGCGCTATTTTGTCCCCGGCGCCCGCGCGTACTTTTTTCCAGCGATCCGGGACTGGGACAGGCTCGATCGCTGGTTGAAGGATGGGGGGCTGGACCTGCCGCCACCCCGCCACGGCAACCGCCGACCGCAACTGCTGGTCAGGAGTCGCCCGTCCGGTTTTAGCGCCGCCCCCGATTACGAGCCAGAACTGCCGCTGCGCCTGCCGTTCGGTCGCAACGATCCCGATCTGGCCGATGGGATGAATACGATCCTGCCGCTGACGACGAAACCCACGCCAGCCTTTCGCGGAGAATCTGGCGCCGGGATGACCCCGGCAAGCGCATCGGCGGATGGTGACCAGACGGCCCCGGGGATCGAAGCGTGCTGCCAAGGCGCTGCGGCGGGCTTCCGTCCTCAGCCGGAAGCAGGGCTGGTTTTCCTCGGTCTGGCGCGATTGGGCTGGATGGCTGACGCCAGTCGGGGGTCTGTTGGCCGATCCGCTGGATCGCCAGGCCGTTGGGCGTGGCCACGGGGCATCGGCAGGACAGGGTCTCGACGTGCGCCTGCGCCTCTTTCAACATGGGGTCCAGGCGGCTTTCCGGGCCGAGCTGGCCGGCCGCTATGGCGCGGCGCTCCGTCATCTGGGGATGGCCCGGCGCCAGTATCGGAGCATGGTTCCCGGCAACGGTTCGTGCGAGCAGGAGACCGTCGCGCAAACCCTGGCAGAACGCGAGCATGAAATCGTCGAGGCGCTGGCCCACACCCTTGCCGCCACCTGGAAGCTGGATGCCCGCTCCACCCGGGTGCTGGAACATTTGATCGAACGGCTGCTGGACGATCCGGATGCCGCGCGACCATCCAGCCCCTCCTCTCGACTCCTGCACGGCTTGGAACGAATCGTTCTGGAGGGACGGACCGAGTATTACCGATTGCAACCCATCGTCTGGCTGGGGAGCGGCGGTCGGCGGCCATTGCGGCTGGGGCTGCCGTTTCAAGGTTCGCTCAAGGCGCTGCGCGCCTTGAACGCCGTGAGAATCTGTCTCGATCAGTTGCCATGGTCTGGCGCCGAGGTCGCTTATTTCAGCGCGCCATTGAAGACGCTGGCCGATCTGATCGCCCAGCGGCTCCGCCAGCAGTTGCAACCTCGCTTGGGCAAGTTGCTCGATGCCGCCGGTTTCCTCCCCGGCGATTCTCGGCAGCGGGTGGCGCGAAACGTGCTCCAGGAAGAGCTGTTCACGATCATTCTGCGGCGCTGGCATCTGCGGTTCACCGACCTGCGGGACGCCGTGGCCCGCAACGAGTTACGGTTACCGGACCCAGACTGGCGCGAACTGCTGCTGGGGGATCGCCTGGCCCGTTTTGATCGCCAGGCCAGCGCCGTCCTGCCGGGGGTCTATCAGCCCGGCGAGTTTTATCTGAAAGGCTTGCAACAGTTAAGCGCTCCATTGTTTGGCGTCTCCGCCGGGCGGGCGATCACCCGGTTTCTGCTATTCCCGTTTGGCGTCGCCTTCATCGGGCTGGAAGCGCTGAACTATCTGCTGAATCTGCTTCCGATGACGCAACCGGTACAGCTGGTCCATCCGGGGTCAGTGCTGGGAGTCGGCGCCGGCTTGGTCGTCTTGCTCCATACCAAGCAGGGACGGAAAGCCATCACCACTGTTGGTCTTGGCTGTCGCTGGCTGTTCACCGAATTCCTGTATCAGCGGCTGGTGCGGTGGCCACACTGGGGACGGGCGGCCCGCTGGTTGCAGCATCCTCTGGTTCGGAAAATCTCCCGCTACCTGCTGGAGCCGCTGCTGATCGGCCTGGTGTTCGCGCTGCCACTGATCGGCATCGTGGGCAGCCTCGGTAGGGATACCGACGGGTTGCCCGTCTTCCTGGTCGTGTTCGGCTTCATCCTGGGCGGTCTCCTGCGCAACAGCCCGATGGGACGCCGACTGCTGGATGGTGTCATCACCCGGTTCGTCACTTTCTGGCGCCGGGTTCATCACACGCTGATCGTCGGTCTGGTGCGGTGGGTGATCGATCTGTTCGGCTGGGCGATGCATGGGATCGAACAGGGTCTCCATCGAGTCGATGAAGCGGTCAGCCATCACCGCGACGAGGGGCCGGGCATGACGGCGGTCAAGGTCATCATCGGCCCGGTATGGCGAGCGATCAGCTATGGGATTCATTTCTACGCGGCCGTGCTGATCGAACCGCAGATCAACCCCATCAAGCACTTCCCGGTGGTGATGGTGGCCGACAAACTGATGCTGCCGTTTTTTCCTGCCCTGACGGTCGCCTTGCTGGCGCTGCTGGAGCCGGTGCCCGGGCTCATCAGCGTACCGCTGGCAACCGTGACCGTGCTGCTCTCGCCCGGCCTGTTCGGGTTTCTGGCCTGGGAACTGAACGAGAACTGGAAGCTGTATCGCGCCAACCATCCCGACCGCACCCAACCCGCGCACTTTGGACCCGAGGGTGAAACGCTGTACGCCCTGCTGCGGCCAGGGTTCCATTCGGGCGCGCTACCGAAAGCGTTCGCTGAACTTAGAGCGGTGATCGGTCTGGAAAACGAACACCAGCACAGTTATCCCCAGCGCCTGCGCCAGGTTGAGGCGCGACTGAGCGAGATTCTGGAGTCTCTCCAGGCGTTCGCAACCCGCGAATTAGGGTTCGCCCTGGCCGAACGATGGCGTACAGCGGGTTACGAGCGGGCCGAGGTGGTGGTGGTGAAATTGGAAGCGGCCACGGCGTCGCTCGATCTGCGGGTGGCACTCTATCCGTTGGGTCGGGAGGGCGCCACGGGTGAGCCGGTTTGGCTCGAGTTCCGCTTCGACCTGCAGGCGGACGGCCTTCAGGGCGAGATCGACCTGGGCGGTTTGGTCGAAAGCCTCGGCGCTGGGGAGAGGACCTGGCTGGAAGCGGAAGCAACGTATTTTCTGGAGCGGGCGGGGACCGGGCGCTGATGAACCGAGCGTGGAGCCGGCTTCCAGCCAGAGCCACGATTTTAATTCAAATCCGCCGTCAGCGACTGGCGCAGGTTCTCGGGTACCGCCAGCACTTCGGCGGCATAAGCCGGGTGATCGGCGCCGACGGCCAGCGTAGCGCCCTGCTTGAGCCGGTCCCTCATCGCGGACGTGAGTTCGAAACGCAGAAAATGCACCGCGCTGGTTTTTTCCTCGTTTTCCCGCTCCAAGTCCTCGTCGGCGATAGCCCAGACGCGGTCGAAACCTTCCACTTGGATCCAAATCCGATCCTCGATGCCTTTCAGACGGGCCAGCATGATCCGCCGTTCTTCGACATCGGGATACTCGATCAACAGCGTGGCCTTGAAGTTGCTCCCGTCCGGCACCAGCGGGTTATAGGCTTCCAGTTCGCCCTGAATACCGTCTTCCTCGAAGATTTTCTCGATCCGCAGCATTTCCTGAATCTGGTAGCGAATGGTCAATTCGTCTTCGAACATCAGGGTCAGATGATCGCCCAGCGCCAGGCTGCGATTCTGCTTGTGGGCGAGCACCCGCACCCGGAACGCCGGGCGTTCCCGCGCGTACTGCTCCAACGACATCAGGCTGTTCCGGGCAATGGCGGGCATGGCAAATCCTCCGCGGTTAAAGTCCGTAAGCGATGCGAATCAGGGAAATGGGATGCTGTTTCTGGGCCGAGGTCGCGCCCATGCCCTGGCAGATGTGGCGGCCCGCGATGGCGCAATCCGAACTGACGTAATCGGGATTGGCATCGGCCATTTGCTTGAACACCGGCCGGCCGATCTTCATCGAGGTCTCGAAATACTCGCTCTTCACGCCCCAGGTGCCGTCGTGGCCGGAGCAGCGTTCCACGGTATTGACGGTGGTGTTCGGGACCATTTGCAGCAGTTCGCGGGTTTTCTGCCCCATGTTCTGTACCCGGAGATGGCAGGGAATATGGTAGGAAACCGTGCCGAGCGATTGCTTGAAATCGGTCTTGAGCAGCCCGTCCTTGTGGCGCATCACCAGATATTCGAACGGGTCGAACATCGCTTCGGACACCGTTTGCGCGTCGGCATCGCCTGGATACATCAGCGGTAATTCGCTTTTGTACATCAGGGTGCAGGAGGGGATGGCGGTGAGGATCGCGTAGCCGTCGCGCGCCAGTTTCGCCAGCACTGGGATGTTGACTTCCTTTAGCCGGTTCACCGACTCCAGATCGCCGAGTTCGAGCTTGGGCATCCCACAGCAGGCCTCCTTTTCGACCAGGATCGTCGGAACTTCATTATGGGCGAGAATCTTGAGCAGATCGTGGCCGATGCCCGGTTCGTTATAATTGATGTAGCAAGTCGAAAAAATCGCCACCTTGCCGGGGGTGCGCTGACCGTCGCGCACCGGGAACTGGCCCTGGGCCTGGGCGCTGGCGCGGAAACGTTTCGGCGCGTAGTCGGGAAGCTGGCGGTCCGGGTGAACTTTCAACACCTTGTCCAGCACGCCGCGCAGAGCCTTGCTTTTGTTGGTGGCGTTGACGGTTTGCGCCACCACCGGAATCGCCAGCAGCTTGCCCAAGGCGTCGGTGCTGGTGAGAAGCTTGTCCCGGAACGTCACCTGGCCTTTCTTGAACTTGACCGCCTTGGCCCGCAACATCAGGTGCGGAAAATCCAGGTTCCAGGGGTGGGGCGGTACGTAGGGGCACTTGGTCATGAAGCACACGTCGCAGAGGTAGCACTGGTCTACCACCTCCCAATATTTTTCCTTGGGGACGCCGTCTACTTCGCCGGTGGGGCCTTCGTCGATCAGGTCAAACAGCTTGGGGAAAGCGTTGCACAGGCTGACGCAGCGCCGGCAGCCGTGGCAGATGTCGAAGACCCGCTCCAGCTCGGCGAACAGCGGGCCTTCGTTGTAGTAGTCGGGGTTTTTCCAGTCGATGGGATGCCGCTTCGGTGGCTCCAGATTGCCTTCGCGAACGCTCATGGTGACACCTCTCTATCAGGTGGAGGCTTGGAATGCGGGCGGGCCGCGCGGACCCGCCTTTACATCCTCAATCGACCAGCGCGTCCAGAGCTTTCTGGAAGCGATTGGCGTGCGAGCGTTCGGCCTTGGCCAGCGTCTCGAACCAGTCCGCGATTTCGTCGAAACCTTCGCCGCGGGCGGTTTTCGCCATGCCAGGGTACATGTCGGTGTACTCGTGGGTCTCACCCGCGACCGCCGACTTCAGGTTGTTCCGGGAAGAGCCGATAGGCAGGCCGGTGGCCGGATCGCCGACCTGGGCCAGATAGTCCAGATGGCCGTGGGCATGGCCGGTTTCGCCTTCCGCCGTCGAGCGGAACAGGGCCGAGACGTCATTCTGCCCCTCGACGTCCGCCTTGTTGGCGAAATACAGATAGCGGCGGTTGGCCTGTGACTCACCGGCGAAGGCCGCTTTCAAATTATCCTCGGTCTTGGAACCTTTGAGTTGCATGGGCTGACTCCTCTCTTTAGCGGTTTGTCACCATTCGCGCCCCTGATGACCATGGGCGAGTTGGCGGGTTGCAAGACCCCGTGGAAGATGGGGCCAAATTCATTGTAGTTCGCGGGATGCGTGATTGCTCATTGAATGAAACAATAACAGCGATAGCGGTAGTGTTCCTGACATGGATGCGGATATCGATAAAATCCTTACAATACTTTGATTATAAAGTGACTTTTTGAGTCCATATCCACGTCTGAAGCACTACCGATAGCCAACGCTGATTCACCCCCCATCACCCTCGACCCTTTCGCGCTATGGATACGATCAAGATACACAGCGCTCGGATCCACAACCTCCAGAATATCGATCTCGACCAGCCCCGCGACCGGCTGATCTGAGCGTTGGTTTTTTCGTAGCCCTCAAATCGAATGATTGCCGTGCCCCCTCAAGGTTGGTTGAAGGACTGGAAATCGTGTGACTGCCGCTCAAATCCCAAATCCCGGCACGGGTTCCATCGCCATGGGCAGGCCGAACTGTTCCGGATAGCGCACCGCCAGCAGATACAAGCCCTCCGCCGGCGCGGTTACGCCCGCCCGCGTCCGGTCGCGCCGCTCCAGCACCTCCCGTGCCCACTCGACCGGCCGGTCGCCGGCCCCGATCGCCATCAGCACCCCGGCGATGTTGCGCACCATGTGATGCAGAAACGCATTGGCTTCCACCTCCAGCACCAGACCATCACCCCGCCGCCACACTGTCAGCTCGCGGAGGTCCCGGATCGGATGCCGGGCCTGGCACTCGGCAGCGCGAAACGCGCTGAAATCGTGTTCGCCGACCAGTGCCTGCCCCGCCTCATGCATCCGTTCGACGTCGAGCGGCCGGTAGCACCAGGTCGCCCGTCCCCGCCACAGCGCCGAGCGGTGGGACTGATTCAGGATCAGATAACGATAGCGGCGGGCCAGTGCCGAAAAGCGGGCGTGAAACTCGTCCGGTACTTCCCGCGCCCAACTCAGGCTGAGATCCAGCGGCAGATGGGCATTGCCGCCCAACACCCAGCTTCGCGCCGAACGCACTGCCGTGGTGGCGAAATGGGCCACTTGACCAACCCCATGCACCCCGGCGTCGGTGCGTCCCGCGCACGCCAGCCGAACCGGATGATCCGCCACCCGGGCCAGCGCCTGTTCCAGAACGGTCTGCACGGTTCGCACACCCGGCTGCTGCGCCTGCCAGCCCTGGAAGCCCGATCCGTCATACTGTATACCCAGCGCCACCCGCATCTCTTCGCTCCGCTCAAAACAAAAATCCCCCGACCGCCAAGGCCGGGGGATCGCTGACACCACCACGCCGGAGACGAGCTACGCGCCCTTGCCGCCCGCGCCGCCCGAGTACAGCGCCCGAACCATCGGCTTGTCGCGCTGGTAGATGTCGTTGCGGAAATTGACTAGGCCGTCCTCGTCCACCCAGGCGGTCCAGTACAGCAAATAGACCGGCACTTTGTGCGGCAGGTTGACCACCTGTTGCTTGCCACTGGTGGAGGCGGTCTTGATCCTGTCCCGGTTCCATTTGGGATCGGATTTCAGCAGATATTCCGCCAGTTCGACCGGATTGGAAATCCGGATGCAGCCGGAGCTGAAGGTGCGCTGGTTGCGGCTGAACAGCTCGCGCGATGGGGTGTCGTGCAAATAGACGTTGTAGGGATTCGGGAACATGAACTTGATCCCGCCCAGCGCGTTGCGGGGTCCGGCATCCTGGCGCAACTGATAGTTGAAATTGTCGGCGCTGACCGCCCGCCAGTTCACCGCACCCGGTTTGATCTCCTGACCGGCATTGTTGAACACCCGGATGTTCTGCCGCGCCAGGGCATAGGGGCTGCGCTTCAGTTGCGGCAGCTTGTCCTTCACCGCGATGGAGCGCGGCACGTACCACTTCGGGCTGAGCACCAGATAGGCCATGTTGGCGGTGAAGGCCGGGGTCTGCCGTTCCTGCCGGCCCACCACCACCTTCGATTCGATGATCCGCCTGTCATTCTCGAACACCTTCATCTTGAAGCTGGGAATGTTGACCAGAATGTAGCGCGAGCCCAGCTCGTCCGGCATCCAGCGCCAGCGCTCCAGATTCAGTTCGATCTGGCGGATGCGCTCGGTGACTGGCACGTTCAGCGCCGCCTGCGTGGGGCCGTTCACGGTTCCGGTTTCCGCCAAACCATGCCGCTTCTGGAAGCGGCGCACCGCGTCGGCCACCGCCGGATCGAACACCGCCGAGCCGTTCTGGCCAGCCGCGTCGCTGCTGGCCAGGTCGCCGCTGGCCCGCAACCGGGCGCGCAAATCCCGCACCCGGGGACCCTGCGCGCCCTGGGCCAGACCGCTGGCAACGGTCGGCCAGCCGCCTGCCACCGCGACCTCGCGGTACTTGCGCAGTGCCTCGCGCAACTGGACATAGCCCTTGTCTCTTGGCCGCAGCTCCTGCAACGACGAGATCACCGTCCCCCTGGCCAGCGCCTCTTCCAGCACCGCCGCCAGATCGCGGGAACGCGGCTTGATCGCCCATTCGGGGTCCACCTTGCGGGGCGGCATCCGGCCGGCCAGCAAGTGGGAGCCATAGGTCAAAAAGGTATCGGTGAACAGCAGGTCGAATTCGGCCAGCGAACCATCGCCTGCCCCTGATCCCTGCTGCTGGATGGCCTTGAGCCGCTTTTGCAACTCGGCTGGCCGGTAATCGGCGCTCCGCAGGCCTTCCTGTTCGGCCTCGCCCAGCGCCTTCAGCAAATCCTCGGCCGCCGGCAGCGGGTTGCCGTTGGCGTCGAGCCACCCGGCCCGGTAATCGCGCCGGGCATAAAACCGGATGGTGGATTCCAGCGACCGCAGGGCATGGCCGTCTACCTTCAGGCTGGTCGGCGGTGGGTCGGTCCGCACCTGCTGGCAGATCTGGACGGCGATCTGGCTATCGAGGCTTGCGGTGCTCGCCGGGCAGGGTGGCAGAGGTGGCGGCGCGGCCACCGTTTCCGCCAGTGGCGGCGCCGCTTCGGCAGGTGTTTCCGGCTCCATCTCCTCAGCCGCCGGGTCGGCATCCCCAGCGGGTTTGGCAACTTCCGACCGCGGGGACGGATTCAAGCTGGCTACGACCGGCACGGTGGCGTTTCGGGACCCCGGTCCACCGGCGACTTCCGCGCTCACCGGCCACGGATTGAACGCGCAGGCACCCATGAGGCCGCAAAACCAGAGCGGCAAAATGATTCGCTTCGACATGGCGATGATAAACTCAAGGCTTCTGAAAGACATACGGTATCGTATCATCATACCCACAGAGTATCAAAATAGCCACGACTTGAATACAACAACAACAAAAATAGTCAGGCCCCTTAAGCTTAGAAAGCGGCGACAACCGATCATTCCAGTTCCTACCATAATCAAAGCACATTAAAAATGCACGCGGCAACACAACGTAACGCGAAATCGCCGTTCGGTGTCCCAGCGACTCCGCCAAATCTGTCTACATTCACCCCGCTATCCGTGACCGATCCCAACCCCCTGCCCATCGAGCCAGTCCTGCCGGAAATTCGGGCCGCGCTGCGCCAGACCGCCGCGCTGGTATTGCAAGCGCCGCCGGGCGCCGGCAAGACCACGTGCGTCCCGCTAGCGCTGCTCGGCGAGCCGTGGCTGGCCGGACGCTCCATCCTGCTGCTGGAACCGCGCCGGCTGGCGGCCCGGGCGGCGGCGGCGCGCATGGCCAACCTGCTGGGCGAATCGGTGGGCCAAACCGTGGGCTATCGCATCCGCTTCGACAGTCAGGTCTCGCGCCAGACCCGTATTGAAGTGCTGACCGAGGGCATTCTGACCCGCCGCCTGCAGCGCGACCCCACGCTGGACGGGGTGGGGCTGGTCATTTTCGACGAATTCCACGAGCGCGGCCTGCACGCCGATCTGGCGCTGGCCCTGTGCCTGGACAGCCAGCGCGGCCTGCGCGAGGACCTGCGCCTGCTGGCGATGTCGGCAACGCTGGACGGGACGGCGGTAGCCCGGTTGCTGGGCGACGCACCGATCATCACCAGCGAGGGCCGCGCCCATCCGGTGACCCGGCATTACTTGCCGCGCGATCCCGATGGCCTCGATTTCAGTGCCGTAGTGCGCGCCATGCTGACCGCCCTGCCCCGCCACGCCGGCGATCTGCTGGTCTTTCTGCCAGGCGGCGGCGAAATCCGCCAGGTTCTCCGCCGACTGGAAGCGGAACCGGCCTGCGCCGGCCTGGCCTTGGTTCCGCTGTACGGCGACCTGCCCGGGGACGCCCAGCAACGCGCCCTCCAGCCTGACCCCGCTGGCCGACGCAAGATCGTGCTCGCCACGCCTATCGCCGAAACCAGCCTGACCATCGAAGGCATCAGCATCGTGGTAGACGCCGGCTGGACCCGCGTCCCGCGCTTCGATCCGCGCAGTGGTTTGACCCGGTTGGAGACGGTGCGCATCACCACCGACGCCGCCGAGCAGCGGGCCGGTCGCGCTGGACGACTGGGGCCGGGTGCGTGCTACCGTCTGTGGAGCGAATCCACGCAGAACCGGTTGCGCCCTCGGCGCACTCCCGAAATGCTCGAAGCCGATCTGGCGCCGCTGGCGCTGGAACTGGCGCAATGGGGCGTGAACGACCCGCTGGCGCTGGCCTGGCTCGACCCGCCACCGCCGGGCGCGCTGGCGCAGGCCCGCGCGTTGCTGACCGATTTGGGGGCGCTGGATGAGCAGGGTCGCATCACGCCGATCGGACGAGACCTGGCGGAGTTGCCCACTCATCCCCGGCTGGCGCACCTGTTGCGGCACGGGACAGCGCTTGGCCATGGCGCGCTGGCCGCCGATCTGGCCGCCCTGCTGGAAGAACGCGACCTGCTGCGCGGCGAACATTCCTTTGGCTCCGATCTCATGGCCCGGCTGGACGCCTTGCAAGCCTTCCGGCGCGATGGTGCACAGCGCGGGCCAGCCGATCCCGCCGCCTGCGTCCGGGTGGATCAGGCGGGGCGGCGCTGGCGGCAACTATTGCGAATCGGCCCAGCCTCCGAAATGCCGTTGGCGGCGGAAACCGTCGGTCTGCTGCTGGCGCTGGCCTATCCCGACCGGGTGGCGCGGCGGCGCGACGGCAGCGCGGACCGCTACCTGTTGGCCAACGGGCGCGGCGCGCGGCTGGTGGCGGGCGATCCGTTGCTGGGCCGCGACTGGCTGGTCGTGGCGCACCTGGACGCCGGCGCGGGCGAGGGCCGAATCTGGCTGGCGGCGCCTGTTGCTCCCGCCGACCTGGAAACGCACCTCACCGCTCGGGTGCGGACCGTCGCGGAGGTACACTGGGACGAACGGCAGGCGGCGGTGGTCGCCCGCCGGGAGCGGCGGTTGGGCGCTGTGATCCTTGACAGCACCCCTCTGACGAACGCCGATCCGGTAACGATGCGCCAGGCGATGGTGACCGGCATCCACCGGCTGGGACTGGACAGCTTGCCGTGGAGCGATGAGTTGCGCGACTGGCGGGCGCGGGTGCTGGCGCTGCGACACTGGTTCCCGGAAGACGGCTGGCCCGATGTGTCCGATGGCTGGCTGGCCAATCATCTGGATGACTGGCTGGCGCCGTGGCTGGACGGCATCACTCGGCGCGAGCACTTGCAGCGGCTGGATCTGGCGGCAGCGTTCCAGGCGCTGCTGGATCATCGACAGCGGGCGCGGTTGAACGAACTGGCGCCGACCCATCTGCCAGTGCCCAGCGGCTCGCGCCTGCGCTTACGCTACGCGCCGGGCGAACCGCCGGTGCTGGCGGTGAAGTTGCAGGAATTGTTCGGGCTGGCGGATACCCCGCGCATCGCCGACGGGCGGATTGCAGTGACGTTGCATTTGCTGTCGCCGGCGCAGCGGCCCATTCAGGTGACGCAGGATTTGCGCGGCTTTTGGGAGCGGACCTATGCCGAGGTCAAGAAGGAGTTGAAGGGCCGCTATCCCAAGCATCCCTGGCCCGACGATCCGTGGACCGCCACGCCGACCCGGCGCGCCCAGCCGGCCCGAAGACCAGGCGTCGGCTGAGCGCGAATCGTCGTACCTTTTGTCCCCAGCCTGGACGAAGACCAGATCACATATTCCTTCGATACTGCCCGCCCACGTCGAACAGCGCCGTCGTAATCTGCCCCAGCGAGCAGCAGCGCACCGCGTCCACCAGCACCGCGAACAGATTTTGATTGTTGATCGCCGCCTGTTTCAGCCGGGCTAGCATCAAGCCGCTGTCCTTGCGATTCCGCTCCTGGAAATCCCGCAGCCGCCGCAACTGACTTTGCTTCTCTTCCTCGGTGGAACGCGCCAGCTCGATCTTCACTTCCTCATGCCTGGCGTGTGGATTGCGGAACGTATTGACGCCGATGATCGGCAGCGAACCGTCGTGCTTCAACGTCTCGTAATACAGCGATTCCTCCTGGATCTTGCCGCGCTGGTAGCCGGTTTCCATCGCCCCCAGCACGCCGCCGCGCTCACTGATCCGCTCGAATTCCTGCAACACCGCCTCTTCCACCAGATCGGTCAGTTCGTCGATGATGAACGCGCCCTGATTCGGGTTCTCGTTCTTCGCCAGACCCCATTCCTTGTTGATGATCAACTGCACCGCCAT
>JBDHRD010000073.1:0-13870 GCA_039807425.1 Candidatus Contendibacter sp.
GACCAGCAGATGCTGGAGTGGACGCAAGCCGGCGGCGGCGCGCGGCTGATGATGCTGGTGCATCACGACGACGCCGAACGCGAATGGGCTTACGGGCCGCAGTCGAAGTTCGGCACGTTCAGCGACGCGCTCATGGCCGAAGCGAAACAGCAGGGCTGGGTCGTCATCAGCATGAAAAACGACTGGAAGCGGATTTTCGCGTTCGATCAATGAACGACAGTCTGCGTGCAAGATCCCACGAGAGGCAACCCACCCTGAACGGCCGAACATTCCGCGGGGCGCTGAATTGACCGGAGAGGTCGCTGATAATACCCAATTCCGGGGCCGCTCCTGACCGAGCGGTTCGTCCCGCGTCTCTATCCAGAGAACCCCATCGTATACTATCGTATACTAATGAGATCATCGGTCAGTGGCTCGTGCCGTTCGAGATCCTGGTGGGCAAGGATATCGCCGAGCGGCTGCGCCTGGGATTCGGAGGGGCGGTCAAGTTGGGGGACAACGATCCGCAACACCAATACCTGCTCGAAGCGCTGGTCGAGTGGCGGTTCTAAACACCTTCAACAAAGTCACCCTCAATGTCGATTTTCACTCCACTCAGTCACTCGACCGCCCGCTATCTTCACCGGCGGTTTCCCGGTCTCATGGTCCTCATGACCTTGCTGGCCATTCTGGCCGGCGGCGTGGTGGTTTCCAGCCGTTGGGCTCACTCCGCCAGCGAACCGATGGAACCCCTGCCGGTGGCGATACCGGCCCGCCACCCTCCGGTCGCGCCCGGCGGCGGCTACGTCGGCGCCCAAGCCTGCGTCGAGTGCCATTCGACCGCCTACCGGCACTGGCAGGATTCGCAGCACGCGAAGGCGATGCAACCGGCCACCGAGCGAACCGTGCTCGGCGATTTCAACGATGTGTCCTTCACCTACGCCGGCATCACCTCCAGCTTCTTCCGCCGTGACGGGAAATTCATGGCGCGCACCGACGGGCCGGACGGAAAGTTGCAGGACTATGAAATCGCCTACACCTTCGGCGTGTACCCCTTGCAGCAGTACCTGATCGGCTTTCCCGACGGTCGCTATCAGGCGCTGGGCATCGCCTGGGACAGTCGGCCCCGGGAGAAGGGCGGACAGCGCTGGTTTCACCTGTATCCCGACCAGAACCTCACGCATAAAGACCCCCTGCACTGGACCGGCTTGCAGCAGAACTGGAATTACATGTGCGCCGAGTGCCACTCCACGAATCTGCGCAAGAACTACGATCCGAGGCTTAACCGCTTCAACACCACCTGGTCCGAGATCAATGTGTCCTGCGAAGCCTGCCACGGTCCCGGCGCCGATCATCTCGCCTGGGCCAACCAGGAAGGGGACTGGCAAAAGCTGAGCCCCACCAAGGGGCTGGCCATCGCCCTCGACGAGCGGCGCGGATTGAATTCCCGGCTTCGCGCGCTGGCCATGAAGGGGTTGGAGCTAATGACCCCCGTACTGAATCCGAAACCCAGCGTCCTGTGGACCGCCAGGCAGGCCGCGATAGCCAACACTCCACTGACCACCGCGCCGACCGCCAGCCGCGAATTGGAGCTATGCGCCCGCTGCCATTCGCGGCGCGGGCAGTTCTGGGAAGATTACGTCTTCGGCAAGCCGTTGCTGGATACTCACCGCCTGGCGTTGTTGACGCCCGATCTCTACTATCCCGACGGGCAGATGAAGGACGAGGTGTTCAATCACGGCTCGTTCCTGCAAAGCAAGATGTTCGCCAAAGGGGTGAGTTGCGGCGACTGCCACGACCCGCACAGCGGCAAGCCGCGCGCCGCTGGCAACCAAGTTTGCCTGCAATGCCACCTGGCGGCGAAATACGAGTCGCCGCAACACCATTTTCACCCGGCGGGTTCCCCGAGCGCGGACTGCATGGCCTGCCACGCGCCCACCACGACCTACATGGTGGTGGACCCGCGCCACGACCACAGCTTCCGAATTCCCCGCCCGGACTTGACGGTGAAACTCGGCGTCCCCAATGCCTGCAATCGCTGCCACGACGACCAATCGCCAGAATGGGCGGCGGAGCAGGTCCGGAAGTGGTACGGCCAGCCCTTGCCGGGCCATCAACAGTTTGCCGAAGCGCTACACGCCAGCGTTCTCGATGCGCCGGGGGCGCATGATTTGCTGCGGGCGCTGCTGAAGAATCCGGAGCAGCCCAACGTCGCCCGCGCCACCGGGGCGACGCTACTGGGCGAGCGGCTCGATCCGGCCGGATTCGAGGCTCTCCGGCCGTTGTTGACCGATCCCGATCCGTTGCTGCGCAGCGCGGCGGCACGGGGGCTGGAGGCGCTGCCGCCGGAATTGAAGGTCCGTCATCTGTTGCCGTTGCTCGACGACCCGGTGCGGCTGGTGCGGATCGATGCGGCGCGGACGCTGGTCGGGGTGCCGAAGGATACGCTCACCGATCACCAGCGCCAGGCGGTCGAGCGAGGGGTGGCCGAATACATTGCGTCCGAACAAACCAACGCCGACCGCCCGGAATCGTATCTCAACATCGGGCTGATCCACGTTGACCAGGGCCAGTTCGATCTGGCGGAAACAGCTTATCGCGCCGCCTTGGGCCTGCAACCGAACTTCACTCAGGCGGCGGTCAATCTCGCCGACCTGTACCGCATCCAGGGACGGGACGCGGACGGTGAAAAGACGCTGCGCCAGGCGTTGGAACTCGATCCGCGCAACGCCGGCGCGCAGCACGCGCTCGGTTTGCTGCTGGTCCGCCAGCAACGGCTGCCCGAGGCCCTGACCGCCCTGGCGGAAGCCGCCCGGCTGGGCAGCGACAATCCCCGTTACGGCTATGTGTACGCCGTGGCGTTGAACGGAACTGGCCAGGAACCCAAAGCGATTCAGGAACTGGAAACGGTACTGGCAAAGCATCCCAACGACCGCGATACGCTGATGGCGCTAGTGGCGTTCCAGCGCAATGCCGGCCATCTGGACGCGGCGCACGGTTACGCCCGGCGACTGGCGACGCTGGAGCCGGACAATCCCGAGGTCAGGGCGCTGCTGCGGCAGGTGGGCGTGACGACGCCTTGACGGAGGCTGGCAATAAAAGTAACCGGCCGATCTAAACTGAACCTGCCGGGATTTCTTCGACCCGGAGTCGTCCATGGTCCATCAAGGCGATGTCGATTCCGGATTTCAACCCCGACCGCGTTAAAAAATACGCGGTCAAACAAGTTGTTGTTAACTTTAATACGAGGAAAAATCCGATGATGTGGAACTTTGGCAAAATAACCGGCGGTGTCCTGCTGGCCATGTCGTTGCTGGTGGGCGGTCAGGCTCTGGCGGCGGGCGCCGATAAACCGGTGGGCACGGTCGTGATCGCCGAAAGACAGTTCGGGCTGATTCTGGGCGGTAGCGAAGGTGGTGGGACGCTGACGTTCAAGGGCAAGAAGTATCCGTTCAAGCTCAAGGGGCTGAGCGCGGGCCTCAACGTGGGCGTCTCGAAGATGAGCGCCGTCGGCGAAGTCTACGCTCTGAAGAAAGTTTCTGATTTCCCCGGTACTTATACCAAGCTGGAGGCGAGCGTGGCTGTGGGCGGTGGCGTGGGCGGCCTGCGCTTGCAAAACGAGAACGGGGTGATCATGAACCTGCGCTCGCGGACCAAGGGCTTGGACCTCAACCTGGGCAACGTGACTGGCCTGACGGTCACGATGAAATAAAGGGCTATAACCTCACCCCCTTTCCCCGCGGGGAGGGGGGCGCCGTTTTATCCTCCCTCCGCATCGCGCGCCGCCGGCGCCGCGTACCACTGCTCCTTCGGCACCAGCTTGGGCTGCTCCGGGTCGCCTTCGTAGGCCGGTGTCATGATCTGGACCCCGTACTCGTTGAAAACATCCAGGATGTTGCGATGGAGCGCGGTGGAGAGCGACAGCATGTTGCGCGCGTCGCCACAATAGACGTTGATCTCGTAGTTGACCGCGAAATCGCCGAGCGACTGGTGCCGGACGAAGGGACACGGCTCCCGCAGCAGGCCGGGGGTGCGCTGGGCGGCCAGGAGCAACAGGGCTTCCACCTGTCGCCACGGAGTTTCGTAACCGATCCCGACCATGACGTGCAGGATCAATCCCTGCGTGGCGGCGAACGAGCTGTAGTTCACCACCTGACCGTTGAGCAGTTGCGAGTTCGGGATGACGGCTTCCTCGTTCTTGAGCGTGCGCAGATGAGTCGCCTGGAGTCGCAGTTCGATCACGTCGCCCACCACGTCGCCGATCTGCACCCGGTCCCCGATCCGGAACGCCCGCCGGTAAGTCATCAGGTAGCCGGCGATCACGTTGGCGACGGCCGAGGAGGAACCCAGCGAGAACACCACGCCGAGAAAGATCGTGATGCCTTTGAAGGCGTCCGAATGCGAGCCCGGGATGTAGGGATAGGCCACGATCAGGCCGAACGCGACGACCGCGAATCGCGCGATCTTGTAGGTAGGCAGAGCCCACTCCGGCTCGAACCCGGCCAGCGTCACGGTTCGCCGCGCGACCGCGTCGAAAAACAGGCGGGTCAGCCGGAGGATGAACCGGCTGACATAGAAGAGGATGGCAAGGAAGATCAGGTTGGGGATCGCGGCGACGATCCCCTCGCCCATCGCGGCCAGCGGGCTGGCCACCAGGTCGAATAGCCGGTTGGCGGCGGCGCGCGTCCAGGGAAACCGGGCGAGCACGAAATCCAGGTAGACCAAGACCACCAACAGCATCAGCAGGAGGCGAATCGCGTAGAGGACGCCGCGCACCACGCTGCCGATATGCTCGGCGCGCACGATCTCGAGTGACTGGATACCCAGCGAGCCGATGCGATATTGCACCCGCCGCGCTACCCATTTATCCGCGCGTCGCCCCAGCCAGAGCAGAAGAACGACGACCACCGCCAGCACGACCGTGCCACCGATGCTGAACAAACCCTCCCTCGCCAGGGTGTCGGGGCTGCGGGCCTGGCGATAGTCGGCGATAGCCTGGCGGATCCGGTCGAGGTTTTTGGTGGCGAGTACGGATCGCCTCACGCCCTCCATGCGCGCGTCCGCCTCGAAAACGCTCATCACCAACTGCTCCCCGGCCACGATGTTGACGCCAAGATCGGATTCCACCAGGCGCAGTTGTTCGGCCCGGAAATCCGGATTGCGGGCCAGCGCCTCGATGCGGTCTCTGATGCGCCCGGCGCGCTGCTCCGCCGGGTACGCGGAGATCCCGCGCACCCAGAACAGCCGGTCGCCGTCGAGTTCGACCGGCGCCGTGGTCGCCATCTCGGCTTCCAGTTCGGTGACGGGCGACGCGCTGGTGGTTTCCTCTGCCGCGGTGGCGGAAGTGATCGTTGCGACCAGCACCGCGATCAGCAGCACAATCCCTGGTTTTCTGAAGATCAAGGCCAACTCCAGATTTTTATCTCGCTATTTTTGTAACCGCCTTCCTATCATGCCACCACTGGAGAGTGTGGAAAAATAGCTTTCACGGGCGGATGAACGCCTTCCACCGGGCGATCACCCGCAGTCCCGGGCCGGGTTCGGCATCCTCCAGCCGGATACTGGCCCGACTGCGGTCAGCGATCCGTCGGACGATGGCCAGCCCCAGCCCGCTGCCGGGCGCGGCGGCATCCGCGCCGCGATAAAACCGGTCGAACACCCGTTCCCGCTCCGCTGCTGGAATGCCCGGTCCGGTATCGGCGACGGTCAGCGCCACCTCGTTTCCGGCGCGTTTCACCCGAACGTCCACCCGCCCACCGGCCGGAGTGTAGCGCAGGGCATTGTCCACCAGATTGCCCAGCAGAGTGCGCAGTTCGCCGGGGTCGCCCGCGACGGTGACCGCATCGCTGGGCAACAAACCCAGGTCGAGATGGCGGTCGTCGGCGATGGGCGCGAATTCGGCGACGACCCGTTTGGCCAGTTCCAGCAAATCCACCGGTTCGACCGATTCCGTAGGGGGGGCGGCGTCCAGCCGGGCCATGGCCAGCAGTTGCTCGACCAGATGCGAAGCGCGCAGCAGGCCGGCGCGTAATTCGTCCAACGTCCCCGTCCGTTCCACCGGGTCCGTGGCCCGTTGCGCCATCTCGGCCTGGAGCCGCACTGCGGTCAAGGGAGTGCGCAGTTCGTGAGCGGCGTCGGCGATGAATTGACGCTGGGCGTCGAGGGTGTGCGCCAGCCGCGCCAGCAGGTCGTTCAGGGCGTGAACCAGCGGCGCGATTTCCGCCGGGAGCCGTTCCGTCACTACGGGTTCCAGCGCGCCTGGTTGACGATGCTGAAGGTCAACGGCGAGGCGATGCAAAGGCCGCAGGCCGGCGCCGACGCCGAACCAGATCACCAGCGCCATGCCCGGCAACAGCAACAGGAACGGCGCCAGGTTGCGCAGGGCGATGTCGGCGCTCATCCGCAATCGCAGCCGCGCCGGTTGCGCGACCTGGACGATGCGGTCGCCGGCGTACAGCGCGAACAGTCGCCAGCGTTGGTCGCGCCAGAGCAGGTCGGCGAAGCCGGGCTGGGTGGCGAAGGGCAGTTCCCAGTCCTGACGGGACACGTACAGCAACCCGCCGCCACGATCCCAGATTTGCACCAGCAGATCGCCTTCCCCTTCGCCTGCCTCGCCGCGGATGGCCAGCGCCAGCAGGTTTTGCCGGCGCAGGGCTAGCGCCGCCTGCTGCAACTGGTAATCGAACAGGGTGTTGACCTCGGCGTGGGCCTGGCGGTAGGTCGCGTAACCGGCGATGCCCAGCACCAGGCTCAGACCGACCAGCAAGCCGAGCAGCAGGCGCTGGCGAATCGAGGTCACGGTGGTTCCCCGAGCCGGTAGCCGACGCCGCGCACGGTGCGAATAACGCCGGGACTCAGCTTGCGGCGCAGGTTGTGGATGTGGACCTCGACGGCGTTGCTTTCCACTTCCTCGCCCCAGCCGTACAGCCGGTCCTCCAGTTGCTCGCGCGAGAGCACCACTCCCGGCCTTTCCATTAGGGTGTGCAGCAGGGCGAATTCCCGCGCGGACAACGCCACCGGCTGGCCCTGGTATTCGACGGCATGGGCGGCGGGGTCGAGTCGTAGCGCGCCGATTTCGATGATTTGCCGCGCCCGGCCGGCCTGGCGACGCAGCAATGCCCGCATCCGCGCCAGCAGTTCGGCCAGATCGAAGGGCTTGACCAGATAGTCGTCGGCGCCGCTGTCGAGCCCCTTGACCCGATCCGGCACGGCGTCGCGGGCGGTGACAATCAATACCGGCATGGTCAGACCGCGCTGGCGCCAGCCGCCCAGTACCGCCAGGCCCTCCTTGCCCGGTAGACCCAGATCGAGCAGCACCAGCGCGTAGTCGGTGGTCTCCAGTGCCCGTTCCGCGCTCCGCCCGTCCTGGACCCAGTCCACGGTGAAGCCTTCGCCGCGCAGCCCCTTGCGCAGGCTGTCGCCGATCATTGGGTCGTCTTCCACCAGCAGGATGCGCATGGGTTTCGGGAATTAGGAGCGGCCTTGGCCGTGATCAGACCGAAATCGCGGCAGGGCCGCTCCCATACAGTTTAACCCGCCTGCTTGGCCTGGGTGGGAATTTCCACCGCCAGGTACAACGCGCCCTCGGCGCGCTTCACCAGCAGCGGAATCCGTTTGCCGCGCGGCAACTCGTTTACCAGTTGCCGCAGATGAGCGGCGTCCTGGATCTTCTGGTTATTCAGGCTAACCAGAATGTCGCCCGGTTGCACGCCGGCCTCGGCGGCGGGACCCGGCCCGACCTGCTGGACCCGCACGCCACCCTCGCCCTGGCCACGCGGGCCAGCGGGCACATCGGCCACCGCGACGTTCAGCCGGGGCGAACCGTCGTCCGGGGCGTTATTCAGCGCCAGCTCGTCCTTGTCCTGGTTCTTGTCCGGCAACTGGCCGAGTGTGACCGCAATGTCCTGCTCCTTCCCATCGCGGATCACGGTCAGCGTCTTGCTGACGCCAGGCTTGGTCGAACCCACCAGCGGCGGCAGATCGGCGCTGTCGTTTACCGGCTTGCCGGCGTAGGCGACGATGACATCGCCGGCCTTCAGCCCGGCCTTGGCGGCGGGACCGTCCGCGCTCACGTCCGCCACCAGCGCGCCACGCGGCTGCTCCAGATTGAACGAACGCGCCAGATCCTGCGTCACCTCTTGCAAGCTGACGCCCATCCAGCCCCGCGTGACGTGTCCATCGGCCTTGATCTGAGCGACCACGTCCATCGCCACATTGGCCGGGATGGCGAACGACAGCCCCATGTAACCGCCGCTGCGGCTGAAAATCTGGGAATTGACGCCCACTACCTTGCCGTTGAGATCGAATAGCGGCCCGCCGGAGTTGCCGGGATTGATCGGCACGTCGGTCTGGATGAATGGCACGTAGGCATCGTTGGGCAGCGAGCGACCCAGGGCGCTGACAATGCCTTTGGTGGCGGTGCGCTCCAGCCCGAATGGCGCGCCGATAGCGAACACCCACTGGCCGACCTTGAGGCTGTCGGCATCGCCGATGGCCACGGTCGGCAGGTCCTTGGCGTCGATCTTTAGCAACGCGATGTCCGACTGCGAATCGCTGCCGATCACCTTGGCCGGGAATTCGCGCTTGTCGTTCAGCTTGACGGTGATTTTCTCCGCCCCATCCACCACGTGGTGGTTGGTGACGAGATAGCCGTCGCTGGCGATGATGAAGCCGGAGCCGAGTCCCTGCACCGGCATCCCCTTGCCGCCATGGGGCATCGGTGGCATCGGGAACTGTTTGAAGAACGGCGCGAACGGATTGTCCTCGCTATCCCCGTCCGGGAAGCCGCGCATGGCCATGGTCGGCTGCTTTTTGCCGGTGACGGTGATGTTCGCCACCGCCGCCGCGTTTCGCTCGACCAGCGTGCTGAAATCGGGGATGGTCATTTCCATCCGGACGGGCGGCGCGGCATCGGTCGCCAGCGCCGGGGACAGAATGCCCGTCGCCAGAACCGCACCGCTGGTCGCCAGCGCGACCGCCATCGCAAGCGTCTTTACCCTGTTGGGAAACCGCATGATCGTTACCTCTCGTCACAATGTTGATTCGGATTATGGGGCGGAACGGTTCCAGCCCCTCATGGCGAGCGATTGTGGCCGGTCTTGCTTAAGGCAAACTTAAATGCGAATCACGCACTTTGTGGGCGGGGGTTGAACAGGAACAGGGCAGCGGCGAGTCGGGTGAAGACGTGGACCAGGAGGCACCGAAAGGAGCGGACCTTGCTGGCATACTCGATACCGGTCTTCTTATACCGGTTCTCGATAGATTTTATTGGAGCGTGTGATCCGCGGGTCCGTAGTCCATAGGATCCGGTGAGGGACGAACCGCATCAACGGCATCGCTGGTGATCGATGCGGTTCTCTTCGTTCGCCGCATCCTGGAAGCCGCAGCAGCGTGACATCGAACGCGAACGCGACACCCTGGGGTATCAGGGCCGCTTTGGCGCAGGCACACCGCGCATCAACGACGGCGCGCTGCTGTTTTTGCAGCACATGATCGACAAAATGCGCCCGGCCTCCGCTGGCGGCAGCCGCATTGGCATCGTGTTCAACGGTTCGCCGCTATTCACCGGCGATGCGGGTGGTGGCGAATCTGAAATCCGTCGCTGGATCATTCAAAACGACTGGCTCGAAGCCGTGGTTGCGCTGCCCGATCAGCTCTTCTACCGCATTGGCGATCCCAGCGACAAGCCCAAAGACCCCGACTACATTGGCGACATTACCGGCCTGCACGGCCAGTTTCAGGAAGGTGCCAGCCGCTGGGTGCTGTTCGACAAGGATGGCAAGGTCGTCACCGTCACCAGCACGGCCCCCACGGGTGATGCGCCAGAAGGCCAGCAGTGGAAGCAACTCGTGGTCAGCAAGGTGTTCGACAACGACGACTTTGGCTACCCCACAAGATCACCGTCGAACGCCCCTTGCGTCTGAACTTCCACGCCACGCCCGAACGGCTGGCCCGCCTGGAAATGGAGACCGCATTCAAGAACCTGGCCACCAGCACCAAGAAGGACGAAGCCGCGCGCCTGGCCGACATCGCCGCGGGTGAAAAGCGCCAGCAGCAAATCCGCGAACTGCTGGCCGAATTTGCCCAGCGCCACCCCGAGCAGATCAACGACCGCAAAGTGTTTCTGGACCGCCTCAAGCCCGTGGACCGTGAACTGAACGTGCGCCTGTCCGCGCCGGAGCTCAAGGCGGTAGTCAGCGCCCTCTCTGAGCGCGATGAATCCGCCGAAATCTGCCGCAACCGCGATGGCCTGCCTGAGCCGGACGCGGAATTGCGCGACACCGAAAATGTGCCATTGAAGGAGAGCATCCAGGCCTATTTTGAGCGCGAGGTGTTGCCCCACGTGCCGGATGCGTGGATCGACCACAGCAAGACCAAGATCGGCTACGAGATCCCGCTCAACCGGCACTTCTACCGCTATGAACCACCGCGCGAGCTGGCGGTGATCGAGGCCGAAATCAAGGCGCTGGAGGCCGACATCGTGCGCCTGCTGGGCGAGGTCACGGCATGAACTGGGCGCACGGGGCTTTCGTCTATACAATTCACGGCAACAACACCCCCAACGCATCCCGTCGGCTCTGCGCACCATTGGGGGTTGCTTTTTTGAGCTCGACCGCATTGGGTCGAGCTCCTAACCAGAACGACTTCTATGCCGAGATGTGCCACACCGAAGGCTGGAGCATGCGCACCCTGCACGAACGCATCAAATATCCCCGTCATTCCCGCGTCAAATACCCCTGTCATTCCCGCGAAAGCGGGAATCCAGTAACGGAGTCCAGCAGTGAAGCAGCCGACCGTCTACATCCTTGCCAGCCAACGCAATGGCACGCTCTACATCGGAGTGACCAGCGATTTAATCAAACGAGTCTGGGAACACAAGAGCGATCTGGCCGAAGGTTTTACCAAGAAATATCAGGTACATCTGCTGGTCTATTTCGAGCAACATCAAGACATGCTGGCAGCCATCACCCGCGAAAAGCAACTCAAGAAATGGAACCGAGATTGGAAGCTGGCATTGATCGAAAAATCCAATCCGGCTTGGCGAGACCTGTGGCAGGACATTGCTGGGTAGCCACTTGCCATCCGGCACCAATCACTGATCTGCAGAATGGTGACTGCTTTCATAGTCATCAAGCCGCCCCCTATCACTGTCATCAAGCCGCTCCGTACCACCGTCATTCCCGCGAAGGCGGGAATCCAGTGGATGGTTACGGTGACTTCTGGATTCCCGCTTTCGCGGGAATGACGAAGCGGGCGCGTATGCAGGCGGAAACGCGCGGCTGGTTGTTCAGGGAGGCTGTGGCATGAAGTACGCAGCATACAGCGCATACAAACTGACTGGTATCGAATGGCTGCCTCAGGTGCCTACGCACTGGCAGATAAAGGGTTTACGACACGTTTGTCGATTTGCGTATGGAGATTCGCTGGCCGCCGAAAATCGGGAGGATGGTGAGGTTGCGGTCTATGGGTCCAACGGCCAGGTCGGGACACATGACACATCGAATACATTGGCTCCAGTCATCGTCGTGGGGCGAAAAGGTTCATTCGGCAAGCTTAACTACTCGCATGCGCCCGTTTTCGCCATTGACACTACATACTTCATCGATAAACGCCACTGCTCTGAGAATTTGGACTGGCTGGCATATGCGCTGCAACCTTTGAAGCTTGATGAAGCGTCAAAGGACTCAGCTGTTCCGGGGCTAGCTCGGGAGGATGCTTACAGGCACAAACTGCCTGTGCCCCCCCTCGACGAACAACACACCATCGCCCGCTTTCTCGGTGCCAAGACCGCGCAGATCGATGCGCTGATAAATCTCATAAGTGGTGGTTTTACAAAAGGGTTATTAGCAGAGAAACAAGGGAACTTGGGTGCACTACTCACCGAATACCGCCAAGCCCTCATCACCTCCGCCGTCACCAGCAAGATCGACGTGCGGGGGTTGGCATGAACCGCGAACGCATCATTCAAACCCTGCAAACCCGCTTGCCGAACGTGCTGGCCATTTACGCCTTTGGCAGCCGCATCAGCGGTACAGCCGGGCCGGACAGTGACCTTGACCTGGCCGTGCTGGTGGCGGGCTACGCCGACCCGCTGGAGCTGTTTGAGCTGGCAGGCGAGCTGGCCGATGCGGCGGGTTGCGCGGTGGATTTGCTGGACTTGCGCGCCGCCTCCACCGTGATGCAATACCAGATCATCACCACGGGTGTGCGCTGGTGGGCGCGTGACGCGCAGGCCGCCTTGTTTGAGGCGGCGATACTCAGCGAAAAAACCGCGCTGGATACAGCCCGCGCCGGCCTGCTGGCCGATATTCAACAAAGGGGGACGGTGTATGGCCGATGATGTGTTGATCAACAAGGCGGCAACCATCGAACGCTGCGTGGCGCGGGCGCGCGAGGAGTACGCCAAAGACCCGGCCAGCTTCGCCACCGACTTCACCCGTCAGGATGCCGCCATTTTGAACATCCAGCGCGCCTGTGAAGCGGCTTTGGACATGGGGCAGCATTTGATCCGGCGCGAGAAACTCGGCGTGCCGCAAAGTGCGCGCGATGTGTTCGCCCTGCTGGCGCAAGGCGGCTGGGTTGAGGCTGCGCTGGCCGAGGCGCTCAAGCGCATGGTGGGCTTTCGCAATATCGCGGTGCATGACTACCAAAAGCTGCACCTGCCCATCACCGTGAGCATCCTTGAAAAGCACCTGGATGAGTTTTTGCAATACAGCCAGACCGTGCTGCTGCGTGATACCGCACAGCCGGGCGCGTGAACATGGCGCAAACCTCCGAAAACGCCTTCGAGGCCACCCTCGAGCACATGCTCAACGAAGGCGGCTGGGCAACAGGTGCCGTGGCCGAATGGGACAAGGCGCGGGCGCTGTTCCCGGCGCGGGTGCTGGCCTTCATCGAAGCCACCCAGCCCAGGCTGTGGGCCGAAATGGCCGCGCAGCACGGCAGCAACTTGCAGGCCATGTTGATCGATGCCTTGGGCAAGGAGCTGAACATCAAGGGCAGCCTGCATGTGCTGCGCCACGGCTTCAAGTTTTACGGCAAGTTGTTCCGGCTGGCCTACTTCAAACCGGCCCACACCCTGTCGCCCGATGTGCTGGAACTGTATGCACAGAACCAACTGACGGTGACGCGGCAAGTGCCTTGCCACCCCGGCGACCATTCCACCTGTGACATGGTGCTGGCGGTCAACGGTTTGCCGGTGGCCACCATCGAGCTGAAAAACCCGGGCACGCACCAGAGCTGGCGGCACGCCATCAAGCAGTACCAGAGCGACCGCGATCCGCGTGCACCGCTGTTTGACTTCAAGAAGCGCGCGCTGGTGCACTTTGCCGCCGACCCGGATGAAGTGTGGATGGCAACAAAGCTGGCCAAGGAAAAAACCTTTTTCCTGCCCTTTAACCGAGGCAGCCACCCCGGGGAAGTAAAGTGCGGCGCAGGCAACCCGCAGCACGCCAGCGGCTACCGCAGCGGCTACTTTTGGCAGGAAACCCTGCAACGCGACAGCTTTCTGGAGATCCTCGGTCACTTCATCTTCATCGAGAAAGACGAGCAGAAGGTAGATGACGGGCGTGGCGGTAAAAGGCTGGTGACCACCGAAAAAATGGTGTTCCCGCGTTACCACCAGCTGGATGCGGTGCGGGCGCTGGTGGCAGCGGCCCGCGCGGACAATGCGGGCCACCATTACCTGATCCAACACTCGGCAGGCAGCGGCAAGACCAACAGCATTTCGTGGCTGTCGCACCGGCTGGCCAGCCTGCACAACGCGCAGGATCAGAAGGTGTTTGACTGCGTGATCGTCATCACCGACCGCACGGTGCGTATTCCGGGCCAAATCGGCCACCAATTCCGAAGCTAATCGGCCACTGATTCCGACGGAAATCGGCCACCGGTT
>JBDHRD010000074.1:0-13640 GCA_039807425.1 Candidatus Contendibacter sp.
GGCATCGTCCAGGCGGCTTACGCCATGCCCGACGCGCACTGGGGTTATGGTTTTCCCATCGGCGGGGTAGCGGCTTTCGATCCGGCAGCGGGTGGGGTCGTTTCCGCCGGCGGCGTAGGCTTCGATATTTCCTGCGGGGTGCGCACCCTGCACACCGGCCTGCGGCGGTCGGACATCGAGGCCATCAAGCCAGTCCTGGCCGAGGCCCTGTTCACCCGCATTCCCTGCGGGGTCGGCAGCACCGGCTCCATCCGCCTCAACACCCGGGAAATAAACGCCATGTTGACCGACGGTGCGCACTGGGCGGTTCGGCGCGGCTATGGCGCGGCGGAGGACCTGGAACGGATCGAGGAAGGGGGGCGGATGCCGGAGGCGCAACCGGACGAGGTTTCGGACCAGGCCAAACAGCGCCAGCGCGACGAGATGGGCACACTCGGTTCCGGCAATCACTATCTGGAAGTGCAACAGGTCGTCCGGGTGTTCGATCCGGCCATCGCCGCCGCCTACGGCTTGGCCGAGGGCGACGTGGTGGTCAGCATTCACTGCGGCTCGCGTGGCCTCGGCCACCAGATCGGCACGGATTTCCTGAAAAAGATGCTGGCCAGCGCCGAACGCTACGGCATTCGCCTGCCTGATCGGGAACTGGCCTGCGCCCCCATCGAGTCGCCCGTCGGGCAGTCCTATCTGGGCGCGATGCGGGCCGGCGTCAACTGCGCTCTGGCCAACCGTCAGATTCTCACCCACCTCACCCGTGAGGTTTTTCACCGTCTGCTGCCCGACGCGCGCCTGACCCTGCTGTACGACGTGTCCCACAATACCTGCAAGCTGGAGGAGCATGTCGTGGACGGCGCGCCCCGGCGGTTGTTCGTCCATCGCAAGGGCGCCACCCGCGCCTTTGGTCCTGGCCATCCGGCCATCGCCCCGGCCCTGCGCGCCGCCGGCCAGCCGGTGCTGATCGGCGGCACCATGGGCACGGCGTCCTACGTGCTGGCCGGCACGCGGGAGAGCGAGGCCCGCAGCTTCGGTTCGGCCTGTCACGGCGCTGGGCGCGCCATGAGCCGCCATCAGGCGACCCGTCAGTGGCAGGGCCGGCAGGTGGTGGACGATCTGGCCGCGAAGGGTGTGCTGATCCGTAGTCCGTCGCTGCGCGGAGTGGCGGAAGAAGCGCCGGGAGCCTACAAGGAGGTCGGCGCGGTCGTGGACGCTGCTCACCAGGCTGGCCTGGCGCACAAGGTGGCGCGGTTGGAGCCGCTGGTCTGCATCAAGGGCTGAGACTCGCATGACCCCGACCAGCCACCGCCTGGAGCGGCTGCGGCAGGCTTACCCGCGCCTGCGAGAGGGGCTGCCCCAGGACGCCCACTAAGGCGCGGTTCGCAAACTCACCGCATCCTACTATTACTGCTGATGGGCAACACGCGACGGTCCTCCTTGCCTTGGCGTCCTCCCAGAGAATAACGACACGCAGACCCAGGCGTCGTTATTTGAGCCAGATTCGGGTCAGGTAAAAATGCCCACCGATAGGGGCGGACTGAGAACTCTCGAACACGACGATTCCTGCAATCCGCGCCAAATCCAATCGCCTGTTGACCGGACCGTTAAGAATGTCCTCGATGGGAATGCGCAGAACCGTGCGACTCAACGGCCGCACCTCGAAAGCACGGTTGAAGCGATCGTTGTGACGCTGGTTATGCGCCACGTCGTGGACGCGTACCGTCAACTGCAAAGGAGCCTCTTCCGGGTTGGTCACATCGAGGTTCAGCGCCGAAAAGCTACGCCAGTCGGGTTCGGGTTCTTCATGGCTTAGGCCCGGCCACAACGGGGCGGTGAAGTCTACTCGCACGCTCAGATCGTCGTCCGACCGCGCCCATTGCGCGGGAAGCGGCTGTAGCGACAGGCGCGCCGTGCCACTGCTGATAAAGTATAGATCGCGCGACGAGGAAAACCGTGCTACCACTGGAAATGTGATTGCCCGATCCGTGTAGGCAATGGCGGCCTGGCCCACCGGCAACAGCGCCCACAGCCCTGCGAGCAACCCCACTGCCGCCACAGCAGCCCGGCCTGCGGAGCCTGTTCGAGCTTTCCATAATTGCCGGTCGAGAGCGGCAGTCAATCCCAGGGCACAGCCGGCTCCGAGCGCATCCGTACCCAGATCCTCAAACGAGGCGTCTCGTCCCACGAACGCTTGTACGACCTCAACCAACCCTCCAACGCCGATTGTGATCAGAAAAGCCAGCACGTAATCACTGGCTCGCGTGGCCGCGCCGCGCCGCCACTCGCAAATCAAGCGCAGAATAATGAGCGCGAACACGCCGAATACCGGTGCGTGAGCCGCATTATTCAGCACGCCCAGGATCTTTGGCCACGACGGCAACGTCACACCGAGTACGAACGCGATGAGCGCGCCCGCCGCGAACAGGAGGGAACGCGGGTTCACAAAAGATCTGGAAAAAGAATCGGCAACCATTCGATAACCCCCTTCATTGGATTCAACGTCGCATCCGACGCGCTAGCAGCACGCCGTAGATCACGCCGTTGAGCGCGAGGACGCCTGCCCCCAGCGCCCACTGCATTTCGCGGGTCAGCCCCACTGGATAGAGCAGCGGCCACAGGTAGTGGGTGATGAATCCGCCAGCATAACCGGCCTGGCCGACAATCTGGCGCAGGTGATTCTCCAATGGGGTGAGCGGGCAAATCCAGCCAGCCCACTCCACCCACGCGCCCCAGATCACCGCCAGCAGGTGCAGCCACGCCAGCCGGGGCCAGCGCCAGACCAGCAGTCCTCCACCCACGACGAACAGAATGAATGCCAGGTGAAGCAGGGCCACCGCGTCGGCAGCCAAGCGGAATAGGAGCATCAACGATCAACTCCGGTTCAAAAACGCGGCTCGGTCCGCCGTCGGGACACACCGCTTCGGCCAGCCTGAACCGCAAGGTTGATTCTCCCTGGAGGGCTGATCAGGACGACTCACTGAACGGCAGCGGCATCAGCGGGATAATTTGGTTAAGATAGCCCCACACTGGACAGCCGGGAATTGGGGAACGCCATGAAATACTGGATTTGGGCGGTATTGCCAGGGCTGCTCGCTGCGCCCGCGCTGGCAGCCAACAAGTGTGTGGAGGCCAGCGGGCGGATCTTCTACCAAGACGCGCCGTGTCCGCCGAACACGCACGGCGGCGACCTGCGTTTGAACGTCAACCGGCCCTTTACCGGCCAGTCCAGCCGTCCCACCACGGAAGGAGCGATCACGATCACAACCGAAAGCGACAAAAAGGACCAGCAAGCCGTGCCGGCACCCGCCACGCCACAGCCCCGGGACGCCCAACCGTAGGAAATGCCCGAGGAAATGCCCGGGGATAGCGACGACCGAGGACGTATGCCGGCAACGCGCGCCTGGTTGGCTCTGCCCCGGCGTATCGGAAAATCCGTACTGCGGCAGGACAGGTCCACAATGACGATCCGGTGACCCGAACCCCCAGGAGGACACGCCCATGCCTACCCACCTGCTTGTCGCCGATTGGCTACTCGACCGACCCGAAGTGCTCGCCTGTTTGTTTCATCCCCGTTCCGGTTATGGGCCGAGCAACCGGACGGACCTTCTCGATCTACGAATTCCTATGGCAGATGGAACCGTCATCGGCGGGCGCTGCCATCGGGCCGATCCCGCGGCGGTGAATGTTCTGTTCTTTCACGGCAACGGTGAAATCGCCGAGGACTACGACGACCTCGGCCTGCTTTTCGCGCGGCGCCGGATCAATTTTCTGGTGACCGATTATCGGGGCTACGGCTCGTCCTCCGGTTCGCCGACCTCAACCGCGATGCTGGCCGACAGTCACGCCATCCTGAGTTTTGTCGCCGGCTGGTCGAGCAACCAGGGTCATACCGGGCCGCTGATCGTGATGGGCCGCTCGCTGGGCAGCGCCCCGGCCCTGGAACTGGCCTGCCATCATTCCGAGGCCATCGCCGGCCTCATTCTGGAAAGCGGCTTCGCCCATACCGGACCGCTGCTGCGCCGGCTCGGGGTCGATCTCACCGCCATCCAGTTCGAGGAGTCGCAGGGCTTTCGCCAACTGGACAAGATTCAGACCTTCGCCAAGCCGACGCTGATCATCCATGCCGAATACGACCACATCATCCCGTTTGCGGACGGTCGTGAGCTGCACGACGCCAGTCCGGCGCGTGACAAGCAGTGGTTGAAGATCTCCGGCGCCGATCACAATACGATCTTCGCCGTGGGCTGGCGGCCGTATCTGGCGGCGGTCGAAACCTTCGTCGGCCATCTCCAGCCCAGCACGGACGGCTGAAGCGTCGGATCAGCCCAGCTTGCTCGCCATTCCTGCCCCGCCCTCGCGTTCATGACCGACGCACGTCTGCTTCCAGCCGTCGTTGATGCGGCAACATTGCTCGCCGTCAAACACAATACAAAGATGGGTTGAGGAGCGAAACCTATCGGCAGAAGGTGAAATTAACAGGGGATTTGAATGGTTACCACAGGAGTACTCAATCGAAATCGAACAGATCGCCCAGGAAACCGCGCTTTTTCTTATGGGAGTAATGGTGCTGTTCTGGGTAAGGACGTCGCTGGTCAGGGTAATGGCCAGATTGGGAAGGGGAAGGAGCGGCCGGAATCTCGCGTGACGGCGTACCGGATGGCATGGTGGCGAGGGTCCGCTCGATCAGCTTGTCGAGTTCGCCGCGATCCAGCCAGACACCCCGGCACTGCGGGCAATAGTCAATTTCGATGCCTTGCCGTTCCGACATGACCAGGTTCGTTTCGACACAAACGGGACATTTCATGGGAGTTACCTCACGGGCTGAAAAATTCAACGACTCGATCATTGACCGCTCTGGACGTACCGCGTTCCTTCAAGCTCAACGGGGCGGTGACCGGTTTAGCTTTCCCTCGGCAAACAGCGCCGCGCCGACCATGCCGGCCTGATTGAGAAAGCGGGCTGGAACCACGGGAGTGTGCGTGGTGATCTGCGGTGCGAACTTGTGCAGTTTTTTGCTGGCGCTGCCGCCGAGCACGATCAGATCGGGCCAGAACAGGTTTTCCATGGTAATCAGATAGTGATTAAGACGATCGCCCCACTCTTTCCATTTGAGCTTTCTGACAACGCGCACGGCGTCCGAGGCGTAGCGCTCGGCCTCCAAGCCATTGTCGAGAATAACGTGGCCCAGTTCGGTGTTGGGCAGAAGATGGCCGTCGCTAAACAGGGCCGTTCCAAGCCCGGTGCCGATCGTGACGATGAGCACCACGCCGGTGACGTCCTTGCCGGCGCCAAACCGCATTTCGGCCAGCCCAGCGACGTCGGCGTCGTTGGCGACCTGCACCGGGCAGCCGGTTTGCAACGAGAAATAGTCGGCCACCGGTAGACCGATGAAAGAGGGGGCGATGTTGGCGGCCGTGCGGGCGACGCCATGCTGGATGGCCGCGGGAAATCCGATGCCGACGGGACCGGACCAGCGGTGCTGCTCGATGAGTTCTTTGACCGTGATACCGATGGATTCGGGAGTCGCCGGGCGGGGTGTCTCGATGCGGAGGCGTTCGCTCGCCAGTTCCCCAGTCGAGGTTTCGACAATGGCGCCCTTGACTCCCGTGCCGCCGACATCAATGCCCAGGATTTGCATGCTCGTTTCCTTTTCAAGGTGAACTTGGGTGACCTCATATCACACCACACATCCCCTGTACGGCCAACCAGTGACGGTGGATGAATTAAGGTTAAAATCGTCACCCGACCATGTTGAACCCGAAGGATGATACCCAATGGATCCCCCGCAGTTGACTGATGCCCTATTGGATATCGCGAATCGCGTCGTCACCCTGACCCTGAACCGGCACGACGTGCGCAATGCGCTCACCGGCACGCACCTGATCGCCGACATCGTCGCCGCCGCTGAATGGGTGAATCGCGAGGACGCCGTATCAGTACTGATCCTGACCGGGGCTGGTTCGGCCTTTTGTTCCGGCGGCAACATCAAGGATATGGCTGAACGCAGCGGCGACTTCGCCGGTGAAGTGGCCGAGGTGGCCAGCGGGTACCGGCGAGGCATCCAGCGCATCCCACTGGCGTTGCAGCAACTCGAGATTCCCATTATCGCCGCAGTGAACGGGCCAGCCATCGGCGCCGGCTTCGATTTGGCGAACATGGCGGATATTCGCCTGGCGTCCAGTCAAGCGGCGTTCGGCGAAACCTTCCTCAACCTCGGGCTCATTCCAGGGGATGGCGGCGCCTGGTTCTTGCAACGGCTGATCGGTTATCAGCAAGCGTTCGAGTTGACCCTGAGTGGCCGTATGATCACCGCGGTCGAGGCCAGGGAACTGGGGATCGTGTTGGAGGTTGTAGAGCCACAACAATTGATGGCGCGCGCCCGGGAACTCGCCGCCTGCTTCGCCCGCCAACCGCCTAGAGCATTGCGCCTGACCAAGCGACTGATGAAGATGGCGCAGCGGATGGAACTAAAGGATTTCCTCGACCTGTGCGCTAGCTTTCAGGGCCAGTGTCACCACGAACCCGAGCATTTGGAAGCAGTCCGGCGCCTGTTGCGGAGCAAGACCATACAGCCCAACTGAATAATCGTGCTTGACTTTCGCTTAATTTGAATGCATTCCGGATCGCTTTGGAACAACAAATCGGCACGGCCACTGGCCAGCCGTTCATCATCTGTCAGCGCCAGCCTGTCGGTGGTGATTGCATCCATCAGTTCTGGCAGGTGAGCGATGGTGACCAAGCGTATTTCATCAAACTCGATGGGACGACCCGCCCGCCGCTGTTCGAGACCGAGGCGGTCTGGCAAACTCCTGTGCGCCTGGTTGGCACGTCATGACCCCCGACCGTGACCCTTCCGATTCCCTTGCACGGATCGTCGCCTATCACCAGGCCAGCAAGCATCACTTGGACCGCTACGCGCCCGGACCGGGCGGACTCGACTGGGCCAATCAGCCCGATCCGTTTCGCCACTACGCCGGCGCGCCGCGAAGCGAGCTATCACTGCGGGCCGATGCCTTGGCTACCCCGTTTGAGTCCGTGCGCCGGGGCGAACGACCCACTGCTTACCCCCTCGAACGCGATGCCCTGGCGATGCTGTTCGAGCTGGCCCTGGGACTGTCGGCCTGGAAGCAGTACGGTGGATCGCGCTGGGCGCTGCGCTGCAATCCATCGAGCGGCAACCTGCATCCGACCGAGGGCTATCTGATCTGCGCCGCTTTGCCCGGTCTGGCCGCCGGGGTTCATCATTACCTGAGCCACGATCACGTCCTTGAACAGCGCGCCAGGCCGGATTTCTCCGCGTGGGGAAACGTATTGCAGGGCGGGGTAGTGGTGGCGCTGACCGGCATTCATTGGCGCGAAGCCTGGAAATACGGTCTGCGCGCCTATCGTTATTGCCAGCACGACTGCGGTCACGCCATCGCCGCCGTCGCCTGCGCCGCGGCGGCTGTGGGCTGGCAGGCGCGGTTGCTCGCTGGCTGGGGTGACGCTGAACTGGCGGCCTTGCTGGGATTGGACCGGATGAAGGATTTCGCCGACGCTGAACCCGAAAGTCCCGAAGCAGCGTTGTGGGTGGGACCCGAACCGCCGCCGATGGGTTTGTCGCCCCGCAAGCTGGCGCGCGGCCTCGCCTTCACCGGCCGCCCCAACCGCCTGAGCAATTCCGAAGTCGCCTGGCCCGGCATCGAGGACGTCGCCCGCGCCACCCATCGGCCCAGCGCGATCTCATCGCCCGACTTCCAGACGCCACCCTGTCCACCCCTGGCCGAGTCCGGCTGCCAGGTTAGCGCCGCGACGCTCATCCGCCAGCGGCGCAGCGGGGTGGCGTTCGACGGCGTGACGACGCTCCCCGCCCAGCGCTGGTTTGGAATGCTGGACGCGCTGCTGCCGCGCCTGGACGTACCACCGCTCGATACCTGGCCGTGGTCGCCGCGCGTGCATCCGCTGCTGTTCGTCCACAGGATCGACGGGGTGCCGCCCGGTCTTTATCTGCTGGTTCGGAAAGCGGAAGCGCTGGCGGAATTGCGCGGGGCGCTGCAGGGCGAATGGGCCTGGTCGAAGGTCGAACAGGCGCCCAAGCATCTGCCGCTTTACCGGTTGGCTCTGGGGGACGCCCGCGGCGCGGCGCGGCTGATTTCCTGCCACCAGGACATTGCCGCCGATTCGTGCTTCGCGGTCAGTTTTCTGGCTCGCTTCGCCGATTCGCTGCAAGGTGCGCCATGGGTGTACCGGGAGCTGTTCTGGGAAACTGGTTTGCTGGGGCAGATCCTCTACCTGGAAGCGGAGGCTGCTGGCATTCGCGCCACCGGCATCGGCTGCTTCTTCGACGATGCCCTGCATCGGCTGCTGGGACTCGACGGCCTGGCATGGCAGGCGCTGTACCATTTCACCGTCGGCGGACCGGTCGAGGATCCGCGCGTGCAAGCCTTGCCGCCCTATGCCCATCTGCGCCGGGGCCAGTCAGGTGGACCCGACGATGGTGTCCGCTGAGTTTAAACAGGGCCTCTTGACGCTACGAATTCCCAGGGCCGAATACGCTCAGCTACGCAAGGTCGCTATCAGTGTCGCTTGATCCATAACTGCCGTCCCTGGTGGGGGGTGGCAGCTTCAGCCCGAGAGAGCGCGGTCGAAGGGGCGTGGCGGTCCGCTCGTGATTGGCTTTCAGCAGCTGCATAGGAGCGCTATACCTGGGCCACTCCTAAAATTTGACCCGGTCGAGGTCAGCCCAACCGTCAGGTCATAAAAGACTATTTCGATCTCATGGCGCTTCTCCGGCTGGTCTCGGTGCGGTTTGCGCCAGCCAGCCGTCCAGGGCTTGGGCATTGAGGGCGAGATACTCGTTCAGCAGCGCATGGAGCGGTCCAGCGCCCAGCCGCCAGCCCTGGCGCACGGCCTCGGTTTCCACTAGCGCCCACAGACCAGCCAGCAGCCGCGCGCCACGGTCCGGGCCGTTGTCCCGCTCACGCTCGGCGAGCGTCACCTGCGCCTCGATTTGGCGCAGTAAATCCCCGCCCAGCCGCGACGCCTCCCGAACCTGGCCGAAGTGGGCCAGGTAGAGCACGGGCGTCTGCAAGGACAGGATCCGCTCCACCGACGCCCGCATGGTCGCCGGGTCGAACTGGGTGGGCGCGATAGCGGGCAGGATGGACGGCCGGCCGGCGACATCCAGTTCGCGCAGGGACAGCCCGAAAGCTTCGCCGGCGAACAGGCCGCCGCTGCGGGTATCGAGCAGGCTCAGGTGGTGGCGGGCGTGGCCGGGGGTGTCGAGGCATATCAGGATGCGGCCGCCGAGATCGAGGGAATAGCCGTCGGCAGCGGCGAGGATGCGGTCGACCGGCACCGGCGGCAGCGCACCGTACAGGCGGCGGGCTTCAGTCTCGCCATACACCGCCTGCACGGCGGCGAACAGCGGGGTGGGGTCGGCCATGTGTCGCGCCCCACGCGGATGCACGACCAGCCGGGCCTCGGGAAAAACCTGCATCATTGCGCCGGCGCCGCCGGCATGATCCAGATGGACGTGGGTCAGAAACACGTAGTCAACTTGGCCAGGAGACAGGGTCAGCGCCCGCAGTGCCGCCAGGGTCCGCGGCAGGCAGGCGTTGGTGGCGGTGTCCACCACAGCGACCCGGCCACGCTCGACGATAAGGTAAATAGCGGCCAATTGGGGTCGGAGGTAACCGGCATCGAGAGCATAGATGCCGGGTTCGTAGCGCAGCAGTTCGACCATGGGCATTCGGGCGGCGGAGCGAGGGGCCGGGAAATGGTAACCTCAATCGGGGATGGACGGGTATTTTCCTGGCTGGGATATTGATCGGTATTGGGGTTTTTGCCGGACGGTGCGTGCGCTCGGGCCTGTTTCCACCATCCGTTCCCCCCTCTGGCTGACCCGCCTTTGCATTTTTTCCGCCCTATTCGCCGCAAGGCTCGAACGCGGCTCGCCGCCAAAGACGCCGAGAAGGGTGACGATGCTCATGGCGATGTTGATGTCGGTGGTCTTCAGCGCCAGCGCGTCGTTTATGTCATTGTCGGTGACGGTGACGACGATAGGGGGCGAAATCCACCATTACGGCGGGCCCCTATTCGAGACCCGCTTTAACAGTTCTGGCCGTACAGTCTTTCAGCTACCGTTCACCCTTCGTTCAGCACTTGCTCAGGCAACTTCCTGGATCATTCGCCATACCCGACGATGGATGGCGATCTCCGACAACAGCTTTGCGGGGGAATCCTACGCCGCCATTGAGCGAGAACAGGTTGCCCTATCAAGCGAGCAGGAGTGAAGCGATGAAAGCAATGAAGTGGATATCGGGAATCGTGATCGCCGCCGCGGTCATGGCCCCACTGCAGGGCGCGAATGCGCGAGGTGGTGGCTATTATGGAGGGGGTGACCCCTACGAAATTCACCGCACCCACTACCGGGAAGGTGATTACTACGATGGTTACCGAGACCACTATCGAGGCCCACGGGGCTACTACGGGCCTCGCGGTTACTACCGAGGCCATCGGCATTACCACAGAGACTACTACGGGCCTCGCGGTTACTACCGAGGTCATCGGCATTACCACAGAGGCTACTACGGCCACTACGGGCGACCTTGGCACGGCTATCGAGGACCAGTGGTAGTGGCCCCGCCCCCACCACCCCCGCCGCCCCTTTGGTAAGGTCGGATTTAAGCGCGACGGCAACCTCTCGCCAGCCGGCGCTGCCCACCACGGGGATCACCTGAAGCCCCTTGCCGATCTGTTTTCTTCAGTCGGGGCCGCCCCATCGTTCATGAATCAGGGGATGGGGCGGTGGAGGTGGGCGATAGCGAGGTAGTGATAACCGCCTTGGTCCACGACGTCGGCCCGGACGCCGGCAGGCGTTTCCTCCACCACTCGTTCGCAGGCGCCAAGGTGGAACGCAATGTTGGCGCGAGCCTATGAGGAGGCCAAGCAACTCGGCGACAGCTTCATCTCCACCGGCGCCTTGCTGGCCGACCAGAAGGATAATAAATAACATGCTATGCTGCATGTGACGTGTTGACGGCAAAAATATTAACAATTTGATCTAGAAGGGGATTCAGATGGGATCCATTCAAAATTACGACGATTTGCCCATGAACTGGGTTGGGGATTGGGCGGGCCGCCGCGCCGCGCTGACACCCCATCGGATCGCCCTTTATGATTCATTCACCCAAAAGACCTACACCTTTCAGGAGATGAATGACCGGGCTTGCCGGGTGGGGACCTACCTGGCCGACGCGCTGGGCCTGTGCAAAGGCGATGTCATCGCGCTGATCTGCCGCAACCGGATAGAATCCATTGACCTTTATCTGGCCTGTGGAAAACTGGGGATTATTTTGGCCCCATTGAGCCAGCGGTTGAAAAAACCGGAACTGGATGACCTGATGGCGCGTCTCAGGCCCAGCGTCCTTTTTCATGAAAATCAATTCGCCGAACTGACATCGGCCTTATCAGTTCCCCCTTCGGTTCAATCGATAATCAACCTCGATGGTGACCGGGATATTTTCGAAAGCGTCATCCTGAAGACCGATCCCAGAGAAGTGAATATTTCTCTGGCGATGAATGATCGTTGCCTGTACGTCCATACTGGCGGGACGACCGCCGTACCGAAAATTTGCGTCGTATCCTATCGGCAGATGGTCTGGAACTCGTTTGACATTCTCGCCACCGGCCTCACCGGGTCTTTTAAAAACGTACTCATTACTTTTCCATTCTTTCATATCGGCGGATGGAATACCTTTACGCCGCTTTTTCATGCGGGCATCTCCAGCGTCCTGATGCGCGAATTCAATCCCGGCCTGGTATTGGAACTGATCCACGAGGGACGGATCGAGAATTTTGGCGCGGTGGAAGCCATGCTGCAATTTCTGATCGCCCATCCAAAATTTGGAGAAACCGATTTTTCCAGAATGAAGGCGATCACCACCGCTGCTGCTCCCTGCTCGAAAGCGGTGATGCAACCCTTCCTGGATAAAGGCGTTCCCATTAGTCAGACCTACGGGATGACGGAGGCTGGCCCGTCCAATTTTGCCTATATTGCCCGCTCCGATTCTCTGGAAGAGTTGCTCACAAACTCAGAGAGTATCGGCACTTCCATGTTTCATTGCGATGCCAAAATTATTGACCGGGAATCGGGGTACGAAGTCAAGCCCGGCGAAATAGGTGTTCTGTGTCTGCGCAGCCCGCATAATTTTGATGGTTATCTCGGTGATTTGGCGCGGACCGAGAAAGTCATTGATCGCAGTGGCTGGATTTATACGGGAGACTTGGCCGTGCAGAGCCGGGACGGCTTGATTTTCATCAAGGGACGAGCCGACAACATGTTTATCTCCGGGGGAGAAAATATCTCCCCAGAAGAGATCGAGCAGGTCTTGATGAAACATCCCGCTATCGCTGGGGCGATTTGCGCCGGTATACCCGATCCAAAATGGGGGCAGGTTCCAATCGCACTGGTGATTTTTCACGCTGGCAGGAGTGCCACGGAAGAGGAACTCAAGGTTTTTTGCCAGAACTATTTGGCCGATTATAAGGTTCCCAAGCAAATCCGGCCGGTTGCCGAACTGCCTCTCACCAGCGCTGGAAAACTGAACCGTAATGTTCTGGTCACGATGTTTTCCTGAAATCAACCGTCGGCAGACCTGTTCGACCTCTCCGACCGCACTCGGGCGCGAACTGGTGCGCTACGCGACGCCGGCCCCGTCGAGCCGCAACACCCGATGCTGAAAAAAATCCCCCCTCTGATTTCCAGGGAGACCCAGGGCAACCGTGCCTGTGGGAGCCGGCTTGCTGGCAATTTCGCAGTCACGAGAATCCGAACCGCGTCAGGCGCCTTACTCGATTTCAGCCCACCGTCTGGTCAGTGCGCGACCACGATTTCAACAAAACCGTACCATTTGCGCTGGCGAGTCCTCGACGAAGCCACCGAGGCCTGGCGCCGGTGATTCGCGAGGAGATCTGGGGCTGTCTCGCCTGCCTGAAGGCTGCCGGCCAGACCACGCTGGTGGTAGATAAGTACGTGGAACGACTGATCAAGCTGGCCGACCGCCATTTCATCCTGGAACGCGGCCGCATCGCCTGGAGTGGTAGTTCGGTGGAACTGGACGCCGACCGGGACCTGTGGAGTCGCTACCTGGACGTATGAAAGCTACATTGCCCGCCCTCTTTTTTCAGAGCCGCTGCTTCAGCGTCATCGGAAGATAGCCTTTTGCCGGGGACGCGGGCGGTTCCGGTTCGTTCGATGTTGGTGCGGGTGGGGCTGCTGGGGACGCAACTTTCTTTGGGCGGGGCGTTTTGGCGAATGTCTGCTGGTCGGGGGTGATCGCGCCGGCCGGTTGCCCGTCCAGATCGTAGCGGGAGCCGCCCTGGGCCACCGCCTTCCGGTAGGCTGGGGAACCGGTGTAGACCTTCAGCGCCCTGCCGAGCTGGGTGCGGCTCAGATCGGCCAGGGTTGGATGGACGCCAGCCAGCGCCAGCAGTTCATCGCCCAGGCCGATCTTCAGCGGCTTGGGGGCCTTGCGGTTGAAGCAGGCTGGGAAGGCAGCACACAGGCGGTCGAGAAGAGGGTTGACGTCCTGGGCAGGGCTTTGAAGGTGAGTCGACCCCTGATAGGTTATACCAAATACTACTAAAAATCTACTTTATGAAGTAGC
>JBDHRD010000075.1:0-13598 GCA_039807425.1 Candidatus Contendibacter sp.
CGCACGCCGGCGCGGCGCAGGCGCTCCTGCATCCACAGCGGCGTTTCGGCGGCGGGATTGACGCCGCGAATGACCCGACCCACGTAGCGCGGGCAGTCGGCCGGATCGCGCAGCGTCACCGGGAACGTGGCGTCCACCACCGGCGGCACGCTATCGGCGGGCAGTGGGCGAAACTCGCAACGGTTAAGCGCCGCCACCTCGCGGGCGATACCCTCCATGCCCAGACAGTCGCCACGATTGGGGGTCAGCTCGATCTCGATGAGCGCATCGTCCAGCGCCAGCAATTCACGCACATCCTGACCGGGCCGGCTACCTGCCGGCAGCGGCAGCAATCCGTCCGAACTTTCCGCCAGCCCCAGTTCCCTGGCCGAGCACAGCATCCCCTGCGATTCGACGCCGCGCAGCTTGGAGGGCTTGATCGTGAATCCGCCGGGCAGCACCGCGCCGATCAGGGCGGTGGGCGCGCATATTCCCACCGCCACATTTGGAGCGCCGCAGACGACCTGCAACGGCTCGACGCCGCCCACGTCCACCGTCGCCACCCGCAAGCGGTCGGCGTCAGGATGCGGAATCAGGCCGATGACCTGGCCGACCACCACCTGCTCAAACGCGGGTGCGGCGGGTTCGACATGATCCACTTCCAGGCCGGCCATGGTCAGTTGCGCCGCCAGTTCGGCGCCGGACACCGCGGGATCGACCCATTCCCGCAACCACTTTTCGCTGATTTTCATGCCACGGGCCTCACTAAAACTGCCGCAGGAAGCGCAGATCGTTCTCGAAGAACAGCCGCAGATCATTGACGCCGTAGCGCAGCATGGTCAGCCGCTCGACGCCCATGCCGAAGGCGTAGCCGGTGTAACGCTCACTGTCGATGCCCACTTTCTCGAACACCGCCGGATGCACCATGCCGCAGCCCAGCACCTCCAGCCAGCCACTGTGTTTGCAGACCCGGCAACCGCCGCCGCCACAGATCACGCACTGGATGTCCACCTCGGCGGACGGTTCGGTGAACGGGAAATAGGAGGGCCGGAACCGCACCGCCAGATCGCGCTCGAAGAATCCGCGCAGGAAATCGTCCAGCACGCCCTTTAGATCGGCGAAGCTGACGTCCTCGTCTACCAGCAAGCCCTCGACCTGATGGAACATCGGCGAGTGGGTCAAATCCGAATCGCAGCGATAGACCCGCCCCGGCGCGATCACCCGCACCGGCGCGGATTGCCGTTCCATCACCCGGATTTGCACCGGCGAGGTGTGGGTGCGCAGCAGCGTGTGCGTATCGAAATAGAAGGTGTCGTGCATCGCCCGCGCCGGATGGTGCGGCGGGATGTTGAGCGCCTCAAAGTTATGAAAGTCGTCCTCGACCTCGGGGCCTTCGACGACCGCGAAGCCGATGCCGGTGAAAAACGCCTCGATCCGCGCCAAGGTGCGGCTGAGCGGATGACGGCCACCGGGCCGCGGGCCACGCCCCGGCAAGGTCACGTCGAGGGCTTCGCTGGCCAACCGGACATCCAGCGCCGCCGCTTCCAGCGCCATCTTGCGCGCGGCGATGGTGGTTTCGAGGGCCTGCTTGGCCTCGTTGATCGCCTGGCCGGCGTCGCGCCGCTGCTCGGGCGGCAGGCACCCCAGTTTCTTAAGGCGCTCGGTCAGCGCGCCTTTCTTGCCCAGATAATGCACGCGCGTCTGATCCAGGGCGGTGAGATCGCCAGCCCCGGCAATGGCGGCCTGGGCGGTTTGAAGCAGTTTGGGCAATGGGTCCACGCGGGCGGGTCTCTTAAACGATAAGCAACAAAAAAGGGAAAGGATCGCAGCCTTTCCCCGTTCGGAATCCCGGGCGTCGCCGAACCGGAAACCCGGTCCGGCGAACGGTTCAGGCGATGCCGAGGGCGGTCTTGGCGCGGTTGGCGAGTTCGGCGAACGCCGGTTTGTCGAACACCGCCAGATCGGCCAGCACCTTGCGGTCGATCTCGATGGCGGCCAGCTTCAGGCCGTTGATCAACCGGCTGTAGGACAGGCCGCTCTCGCGGGCGCCAGCGTTGATGCGGGTGATCCACAGGGCGCGGAAATCGCGTTTCTTCTGGCGGCGGTCGCGGTAGGCGTACTGGCCGGCCTTGATGACGGCCTGCTTGGCGACCCGGTACACCTTGCTGCGGGCACCGTAGTAACCCTTGGCCTGGTTCAGGACTTTCTTGTGGCGGGCGTGGGCGGTGACGCCGCGTTTCACTCGAGGCATGATCTAATCTCTCCGGTCCGGTGACTCAACTGTAGGGCAACATCCGGCGCACCGCCGGGACATCCACCGCCGCCATGGTAGTGGTGCCGCGCAACTGGCGCTTCCGCTTGGTGCTCTTCTTGGTCAGGATGTGCCGGAGGTGCGAGTGGGAACACTTGAACTTGCCGGACCCGGTAGGGCTGAAACGTTTCGCCGCCCCCCGATTGGATTTCATCTTGGGCATTACATGACTCCGCAATTCAAAAGGGTAAATTCACCGACGGACCCCGGCGCGAGCCGGAGACAGCAACCGCCAACCATTCGGAGGGAGTTACTTCTTTCTGACCGGCGCGATGGTCATCACCATCTGCCGCCCTTCCATCCTGGGCCGCTGTTCCACCGCGCCATACGCCGCGAGGTCGTCTTCAACGCGCTTGAGCAGGCTGCTGCCCAAATCCTGGTGCGCCATTTCGCGGCCCCGAAACCGCAGCGTCACCTTGGCTTTGTCGCCTTCGCTCAGGAAACGGATCAGGTTGCGTAGTTTGACCTGATAGTCCCCCTCGTCCGTGCCTGGACGAAACTTGATTTCCTTGACCTGGATTTGCTTCTGTTTTTTCTTCGCTTCACTCTGCTTCTTGGCCTGCTCGAACCGGAATTTGCCGTAATCCATGATGCGGCAGACGGGTGGTTTGGCGTTCGGGGAGATTTCCACCAAATCCAGCTCGGCTTCCTCGGCCATCCGCCTGGCGTGCGCCAGAGGGACGATCCCTGCCTGCTCGCCGTTCTGATCAATCAGGCGTACTTCGCGGCCGGTAATCTCTTCGTTGAGCCGGAGCTCAGTGTTTGCAGCGATGTTGTTGTCCTCCAGTGGTTTATTCGGTTCGGCCACGCCGGGCAATGTCGGCTTGCAACCGTTCCACGAAAGCCGACACGTGCATGACGCCCAGATCCTTGCCGGCGCGGGTGCGCACGGCGACGGCGTCGGTTTCCATCTCGCGGTCGCCGACGACCAGGAGATAGGGAACGCGCTGCAACGTATGCTCGCGGATTTTAAAGCCGATTTTTTCGTTTCTCAAGTCAGCCGCCACGCGGAAACCTTGTTGCATAAGGGATTTTTCGACCTTGGCGGCGTACTCGGCCTGATGGTCGGTGATGTTCAGCACCATCGCCTGGGTCGGCGCCAGCCAGGCCGGCAGCGCGCCGGCGTAGTGCTCGATCAAAATGCCGATGAACCGCTCCAGCGAACCCAGTATAGCCCGGTGTAGCATCACCGGCGTCCGCTTGCCGCCATCCTCGGCGATGTAATGGGCGTCCAGCCGGCCGGGCATGGAAAAATCCACCTGAATGGTGCCGCACTGCCACAGCCGGTCCAGACAGTCGCGCAGCACGAATTCGATCTTGGGGCCGTAGAATGCGCCTTCGCCCGGCTTCAACTGCCACGGCAGGCCGCTGCGGTTCAGCGCCAGTTCCAGCGCCTTTTCCGCCTTGTCCCAGACTTCGTCGCTGCCGACCCGCAGATCCGGCCGGGTGGACAGCGCCAGTTGCACCTCGTTGAAGCCGAAATCGGCGTACACTCGGAACAGCAGGTCCATGAACGCCGATACCTCGGCCTGGATTTGTTCCTCAGTGCAGAAGATGTGAGCGTCATCCTGGACGAAGTTGCGCACCCGCATCAGCCCGTGCAGGGTGCCGGACGGTTCGTTGCGGTGGCAGGAGCCGAACTCGGCCAGCCGCAGCGGCAGGTCGCGGTAACTGCGCAACCCCTGGTTGTAAATCTGGATGTGGCAGGGGCAGTTCATCGGCTTGACCGCGTAGTCGCGGTTTTCCGACGCCGTGGTGAACATGTCGTTGCGGAATTTTTCCCAGTGGCCGGAGCGCTCCCACAGCACGCGATCCACGATCTGCGGGGTATGGACTTCCTGATAGCCGTGCTCGCGCAGCAACTGGCGGATGGTGTTCTGCACCTCGACGTAGATGCGCCAACCCCGGTCGTGCCAGAACACCATGCCCGGCGCTTCCTCCTGGACATGGAACAGGTCGAGCGCCTTGCCGACTTTGCGGTGATCGCGCTTCTCCGCTTCCTCCAGCCGGTGCAGATAGGCCTTCAGCGCCTTCTGATCCAGCCAGGCAGTGCCGTAAATGCGTTGCAGCATCTCGTTGCGGGAATCGCCGCGCCAGTAGGCGCCAGCCACCTTCATCAGCTTGAACGCCTTGAGCCTGCCGGTGGAAGGTACGTGCGGCCCCCGGCAGAGATCAATGAAATCGGCCTGCCGGTACAGTGAAATGTCCTCGCCGGACGGAATGTCGGCGATGATTTGCGCCTTGTACTCCTCACCCATCTGGCGGAAAAAGGTCACCGCCTCATCGCGCGGCATGACCGAGCGAGCCAGCGGGATGTCCTGGGTGGCCAGTTCCTCCATCCGCATCTGAATCCGCTCCAGATCCTCGGGGGTGAAGGGCCGCTCGAAGGCGAAGTCGTAATAAAAGCCGTTCTCGATCACCGGGCCGATGGTGACCTGGGCGGTCGGATAGAGTTGCTTGACGGCGTGGGCCAGCAGGTGGGCGCTGGAATGGCGGATGATGTCCAGTCCTTCCGGGTCGCGCTCGGTGATGATGGCCAGATTCGCATCCTGGGCGATAGTGTGCGAGGTATCCACCAGCCGGCCGTCCACCTTGCCAGCCAGGGCAGCCTTGGCCAGACCGGGGCCAATCGCGGCGGCGACTTCATGCACGCTGACGGGAGCGTCGAACGCGCGCTGGCTGCCATCGGGGAGCGTGATGATCGGCATCGCTACAATTCTCTTGATCGGCTAGCTCTTTTGCCTGGTGAAATAGTAAAGGGCGCGCCTTGAAACCCTTCTTTTGGAAGGAAGACGCGCCCCTTTCAAATCGTTTCGCTCTGCAACCCGTAAAAATCTGGTAGGCGCGATTGGACTCGAACCAACGACCCCCACCATGTCAAGGTGGTGCTCTAACCAACTGAGCTACGCGCCTGAGCGATAGGCGCGGAAGGGTAACCAAAGGCGGCGGGGTTGGCAAGGGGTCCACGAAAAATCAACCCAATTTTGCGTCTGGCATTCCCAGGCCGAACTGGTGGATGCACTGGAAAATCGGGGGCAGGCTCCGGTTTTCCACAATTTCAACGGGCGACCCGCTACAAGCTAAACGTCGCGGTGACGGTCTTGGTTGCCGTCATGACCACCGTGCGGCGATTGCCGCTGACGGGTGGTGCATCCCGCCCAGCTTTTGAACGCCTGGCCGGTGGCGGGCGTGGTGGTGAGGGTGATGGTGGTGTTGAGGTTGTAGGGTTCACTGCAATCGGCGCCGCAGTTGATGCCCACCGGACTGCTGGTCACCGCGCCCAGGCCAGCCCCAGGTTTGTAGAGGGTGAGCGCGGTCTCGCCCGCCGTGGTGTATGCCGTGGTGTATATAGTATAAAGAGCTGGTGTAGGCTGTTGCCCCCGCGCAATGGTCGGGTTTCCTCGAACTCGGGGGGTAAAAAAATGGTTTTCGCAATTTTTTCACAAGCGCTGAGTTGCGGTAGTATCTTGACGGTATCAATCTAACCAGCGGCCAGCTTGGCAGGCCAAAATCCAACTTGGAAGATCGGCTCCACAAGAAACCTGACGAAGAACCATGCAAGAGTCTATCGTTCATAGAGCGCCGCAGAAGCAGACATGAGTGATCAGGCGATCGTGGATTTGTTCAAAACCGCCGCCATCAATTGGGTGCGCGATTACGCCCAAAGCATGGGCGCGGCGCTGGCCTTTTACACGATGTTCTCCGTCACCCCTCTGTTGCTGATCGTGATTTCAATCGCCGGGCTGGTTTTTGGCGAAGAAGCCGCCCGTGGAGAAATTTTCAATCAACTGGACAAGATGCTCGGCCCCCGGGGAGCGCTGGCGGTACAGAACCTCATCGAGAGCGCGGGCAAACCGACCACCAGCGTACTGACTTCCGTCTTCGGCCTCGTTTTTCTCTTCATTGGCGCGACGTCCGTTTTCGCCGAATTGCAGGACGCTCTCGACCGCATCTGGCGAGCCCCGGCAAGGGCTCGAAGCTCCGGTCTGTGGAGACTGCTGCGCGCCCGATTACTGTCTTTTGGGATGATTCTCGGCATCGGTTTCCTGTTGATGGTGTCGCTGGCGTTCAGCGCTGGCCTGGCCGCGTTGAGCAAGTGCTGGAATCCGCTGTTCGGCGGATGGGCAACCCTCACGAATACGATCGAACTGACTCTCAGCATCATGCTGTTGACCTCGGTGTTCGCGATGATCTACAAGACCATGCCCCGGGTACGGATCGATTGGAGCGACGTCTGGGTCGGCGCGACTGTCACCTCGCTACTATTCCTGGCCGGCAAATTTCTGATCGGCGCCTACATCGGAAGGACCGATATCTCATCCAGCTTCGGGGCAGCCGCCTCCCTGGTCGTGGTGCTGCTGTGGGTTTACTACTCCGCTCAGATCTTCCTGTTCGGCGCGGAATTCACCTGGGCTTATTCCCATCGGTTCGGTTCGCGCAAAGGACAACCGTTACCGGTCGCCGGCGCCGTATCGCCACACACCCAATGAGTCACTCCCTCCCAACCCAAGGACTATGAAGCGGAGAGCACCCCATGAGATCCAACCCTGCATTCAGCGCCCCGGCCCGCGGCCTGCTCGTCGCCGGGGCCTTCGCCCTGGTGGTCACTCTCCTTGAGTCGGCCGCTTCGATCCTGGTGCCTATCCTGCTTGCGGTGTTTATCGCCATCGTTGTGACCCCAATGTTGCGTTGGATGCGCGGTCGCGGGATCCCGAAGTGGGGCGCCTTGTTGCTGATTGCCTTCATCCTGCTCGATATTGGCAGCCTGTTCGCGCTCGTGACCACCGGGGCCGTGGAAGGATTCAGGGACCGCTTGCCGAGCTATCAAGAACGGTTCATGACATTTAGTGACCAATTCGGCGGCTGGTTGGAGGGTGTGGGCGCCAGTGGTTCCCGCGAGGCGATACCGGATCTGCTGGATCCGAACAAGCTGGCTCACGGCGTCAGGCTGTTTTTGTCCAACGCCAGCGGCATCTTTGCGACGAGTTTCCTGGTCCTGCTCTTCACGATCTTTATCCTGCTCGAAGCGCCCACCATCCCCGCCAAGTTGCGAGCCGCCTTTCATTTGACCGAAGAGGGCGAAGCGCGCCTGAAGCGACTGCTGGACACCGTTAACCGCTACATGCAGATCAAGACCCTGACCAGCCTCGGCACCGCGGCTTGCGCCTGGCTTTTGCTGTGGTTTTTCGGCATCGATTTCGCTATCCTCTGGGTGGTGCTGACGTTCTTCTTCAATTTCATACCCGTGGTCGGCAACATCCTGATGATGATCCCGCCGGTCCTGCTCGCGCTGATCCAGATCGATCTGGGAACGGCGCTGCTCGTGGCGATCGGCTATCTCGCGATCAATACCGTGATCGGGAATGTGCTCGAACCCCGGATCATGGGGAAGGGGCTCGGGGTTTCCACCCTGGCGGTCTTTGTCTCGCTCTTGTTCTGGGGCTGGCTGTTCGGCACCGTGGGCATGTTCCTCGCGGTACCCCTGACCGCCGCCGTCGTCATCGTTCTGGACGCCAATCCCCATACCCGCCCCCTGGCCATCCTGCTCGGCCCGGAAATCGCCGAGGCGCCGGATGCGGACGCCGGCTCACCAGAGGGAAACCAATGACAAAAACTGCCATGCACGCTGCAATAGCCCGAGGGGTGGGGTTCTTCGGCTTCTGGCTGCTGCTCATTGGCCCCAAGCCGGTCGATCTTGCGGCCGGGCTCTTCGCCGCCGCCACCGCGACCTGGACCAGCCTGCGCCTGTTGCCGCCCAGCGGTGGCCAACTGCGGTACGCCGCCCTGGCCAGGCTCGCGCTGCGCTTTGGACAGGAGTCCATCATGGGAGGCGTGGACGTCGCCCGGCGGGCGCTGTCCGTGCGGCTGCCGTTGCGACCGGGGTTCGTCGCCTATCCGGTGCGCATCCCCCCTAGCTCGGCCCGCAATGCGTTCGGCGCGCTGACCAGCGTGCTGCCGGGCACGCTGCCGGCCGGCATCGACGATCACGGGGCGCTCCTCTATCATTGCCTCGATGTCGGCCAACCGGTGGCCGCGCAACTCGCCATCGACGAGGAACTGTTGATCCGGGCGCTGGGTGGAACGCATGACGATACCTGACTTTCTGCTCGCCGCCGCCGTCTTCGTGCTGGCGACAGTGGCCCTGGGCCTGGTCCGCATCCTGCGGGGACCAAACGACGCGGATCGGATGATGGCGACACAACTGTTCGGCACCGGCGGCATTGCGGCGCTGCTGCTGCTGGGCGTGGCCACGGAGGCCAATGCCGTACTCGATGTGGCGCTGACTCTGGCGTTGCTCGCCGCCTTCGCCTCGGTGGCGTTCGTGCAGAGCATCTCCCTTGCGGATGGCGAAGACCCCAAGGAGACGAAGAGTCAATGAGCCTCGTCCTGGACATGTTCACGATCATTGCGGTCTTGGCTGGCGCCTTCTTTTTCCTCGCCGGTACGGTGGGACTGCTGCGTTTTCCGGATACGCTCGCCCGCCTGCACGCGCTCACCAAGGCGGATAACCTGGGTCTCGGCCTGGTGGTGATGGGCCTGTTGCCACAGGCCGAGTGGCCGCTCGACGCCTTCAAACTGATCGCGATTTGGCTGTTCGCCCTGCTGGCCGGGGCGACCGTCGGCCAGCTCATGGCACGCACGGCCCGGCGCGGACGGACGACTTCATGACTCTGGCGCTGGCGGTCGACATCAGCCTGGCTCTGCTCGTCCTGGCGGTGGCCGGCTGGATCATCGCTGTGCGCGACACCTTCGCGGCGGTGGTCGGCTTCGTGGCCTACGGGCTGTTACTGGGGTTGATTTGGGTGCGCCTCGCGGCGCCGGATGTGGCGCTGACGGAAGCGGCGATCGGTGGTGGTCTAACCGGTGCTCTGCTGATTGGCGCCGCGGCCCGGGTGCGAAAGACGGAGACCGCGGCGCGCGCCGAATATCCCGGCACCCTCATCCGGACCCTCGCCGCGATCCTGGCCGTCACCGTCGCAGCGGTGCTTGCCCTGGGGATCCTGGCGCTGCCCGATCCCGCACCCACCCTCGCCCCCGCCGTCGCCGCCAGCCTGGCCACGACCGAGGTCGGCAATCCCGTCACCGCAGTGCTGCTCGCCTTCCGCGCCATGGACACGCTGCTCGAAGCCATCGTGGTGCTGCTGGCGCTGATCGGCGTATGGTCGCTGACGCCCGACCGTGTCTGGGGGGGCTATCCGGGACCGCGGCGCCCTGTCGATCCTGACGGCGTCCTGGCCTGGCTCGCCCGGCTCCTGGCGCCGATCGGGATCATCGTGGGTCTCTACATCTTCTGGATCGGGGCGGATCTTCCCGGCGGCAAGTTCCAGGGCGCCACGATCCTGGCGGCCATGTGGCTGTTGGTCATTGGGGCGGGACTCGCCGATACGCCGCCGGTTAGCCGGATCTGGCTACGGATCCTGCTCGTGACCGGACCGCTGGTGTTCATCGCGATCGGCTTCGCCGGCGCCATCACTGCGGGAGCGGTCCTCGCCTATCCGGAGGGCTATGCGAAACCGTTGATCGTCGCCATCGAAATCGCGCTGATGCCCACGCTCGTGCTGACGCTCGCCCTGCTGGTGGCCGGCGCACCACAACGGCTGCCCCCCCAGTGAGCACGCCGACCCTGTTTGGACTATGCGCCGCGACGCTCGTGGGTGTCGGCCTGTATGGCCTGATCGTCAACCCGCAACCGCTGCGCAAGATTCTCGCATTCAACCTGATTGGCAGCGGGGTGTTTCTGCTCTTCGGCGCCATCGCACGCCGGGGCGCGGCCGTCGGGATGGGTGGCGACCCGGTACCCCAGGCGCTGCTGATCACCGGCATCGTCGTCGCCTTCTCGGCCACCGCGCTCGCCGTCGCGCTGGTGCTGCGACTGTTCGCCGAAGTGGGCTCGGTCACCCTCGCCCCGGATGCGCCGGCCAAGGCGCAGGCCGATCCCCCGGACGTATAAAATGCCGCCTTCCCTCTCGACCCCGGACGTAACGACCCCCGGCGGGCTGCTGCTGGTGCTGGCGGTGCTGGTCCCGTTTATTGGAATGCTGACTGGCACGGTTCTCGGCAGCGGCGGTGCCCGGCGGGTAACGCTTGCGATTCTGGCAGTCGGACTCGCGATTGCGATCGCCATCGCTGACACGCTGGTGCGATCCGGCGGCGCCGTGGTCTATCTCCTGGGCGACTGGGCGCCGCCACTGGGCATCGCGCTGCGTGCCGATGGCCTGGCCGTAGTCATGCTGTTGGCCGTTGCGGTGGTGATCGGCGGCATCGGCGTGTACGCGCGGGCCGACTTCGGCACGCCCCCGGGCGTTCGCGAGGCGCGCGCGCCGCTGATGTTTTGGCTGCTGCTGCTCGCGGTGTGGGGTTCGCTGAACCTGGTGTTCGTGAGCGGTGATCTGTTCACGCTGTATGTCGCGCTCGAACTCCTGACGTTCGCAGGCGTGCCGCTGGTCAGCCTCAGCGGCCAGCCGGAGACGTTGCGTTCCGCGCTGCGGTATCTGTTGTACGCCCTGTTCGGCTCGGTGCTCTATCTGCTGGGGGCGGTGCTGCTGTACGGTGGGTATGGCACGCTGGATATTGCGCTGCTCGCCGCGCGGGTCCACCCCGAACCCGTCACTTGGGCCGCCGCCGCGCTGATGACGGTGGGGCTGCTGGCCAAGACCGCCCTGTTTCCCTTGCATCTCTGGTTGCCGCCCGCGCACGCGGGCGCGCCGGCGGCGGCGAGCGCCGTACTGTCGGGCCTGGTGATCAAGGGCTCGTGGTTCCTGGCCGTGCGGCTCTGGCTCGACGTCTTCGCGGGCGTGGTGACGTTGCCGGCGGCGCAGACGCTGGCGGCGCTGGGCGCGGCGGCCATTCTGGTCGGCAACATCGTTGCGCTCGGACAGGCGCGGCTCAAGCTGCTGGTTGCGTACTCGACGGTCGCGCAGATCGGCTATCTGTTCCTGATGTTCCCGCTCGCGGCCGGACTCGCCGCCGCCGAGCTCGACAGCGCGGCGGCCGTGGACGGCGGCCTGTTGCAAGCGATTTCCCACGCCACCGCGAAGGCGGCGATGTTCATGGCCGCGGGACTCATCTACACGACGCTCGGCCACGATCGTATCGCCGATTTGCGCGGGGTGGCGCGTGCATTGCCGATGACCGTGGTCGCCTTCGCGCTCGGCGGCGCTTCGCTGATCGGGCTACCCCCCTCGGGAGGATTTCTCGCCAAGTGGCTGCTGGTGTCGGCGGCCATCACGACCGCGCAGTGGTGGTGGGCGCTCGTGATGCTCGTCGGAGGCCTGCTCACCAGCGCCTACGTCTTTATCGTCGTGGCGCGCGCGCTGGCGCCCGCACCCGCAGGATGGACCCCGCAGGCGCGCGTTCCCTGCTATCAACAGGTGGCCGTGCTGGCGCTGGCCCTGTGCTCGTTTCTGCTCGGCTTGGCGGTACTCTGCCCGGTGGACGTGGCGGGGATCGGCCGTGCGGTCGTACCGGGGATCGGGGCGCCATGACGACTCCCATCCTGTTGGTCGCCGCCATCGGTGTGCCGCTCGCGCTGTTGCTGGCCTGCATCGCGTCGGGTATTCGCGAACGCATGCCGCCACTGCTGGTGCTCGCGCCGATCCCCGCGCTCGCGGCCGCCCTGTTCGCCGACGACACACCCCTCGTGCTCGGCAATGCCCGGTTCGCGCTGTCGTTCGCCCTGGACGAACCGGGGAGGATGCTGCTCCTGGTCGCCGCGATCCTGTGGTTCGCGGCGGGGGCTTACGCCGCGACCGGGCTGCGAGGCGCGGCCAATGCCAGCGGCCTCGTCGTGTGCTGGCTGATGACGTTGACCGGTTGCGTCGGCGTGTTTCTCGCCGCCGACCTGGTGGGCTTCTATTTCCTGCTCGCGGTCTTGTCCGTCGGCGCCAGCGGACTCGTCTTGCAGGGCGGCACGGTGGAAGCGCTGCGCGCCAGCGCCGTCTACCTCGGACTCGCGCTGATCGCCGAAGCGTTTCTGCTGGCCGGTCTGGTGATGCTCGCGCTGGCGACGCCGGACGGCAGCCTGTTGATCCGCGATGCCGCCGCCGCGATTCCCGCATCGCCGTGGCGCGATCTCACGCTGGCGCTGTTGATCGTCGGGCTCGGCATGAAGGCGGGCCTCGTGCCGCTGCATTTCTGGATGCCGCTGGCCTATGGCGCGGCCCCGATCCCGGCCGCGGCCGTGATGAGCGGCGCCGTCGTCAAGGCGAGCGCCCTCGCGCTGATCCGCTTCCTGCCGTTTGACGTCGCCCTGCCGGACTTTGGCCTGCCGCTGGCGACGATCGGGCTGTTTGGCGCTTTCTATGGCGTGGTGATCGGGATTACGCAGTCGCCACCGAAGATCGTGCTCGCGTATTCGAGTGTGAGCCAGATGGGATTCCTGGTCGCGGTGATCGGCATGGGTCTGGCGGCCGGTGATGTTGGGGCCGGGCAGGTGGCGTCCTTTTACGCCGCCCATCATCTACTGGTGAAAGGCGCGCTGTTCCTCGCCGTGGGCGTGATCGCCACCACGGGCGGACGCCGGTGCTGGCTGATCCTGCTGCCCGCGGCGATTCTGGCCTTGGGGATCGGCGGACTCCCCCTGACCGGCGGCGCTTTGGCGAAGCTGGCGGTCAAGCCGGTTTTGGGGGATGGATGGGTGGAACTGCTCGCGATCTTGTCGGCGATGGGGTCTACCTTATTAATGCTGCATTTCCTCCACCGGTTGCTGGCGAGCGCCGCGCCCGATCCGTCGGCGTCGGCGCCTGTCGGATTGAGTTTGCCTTGGCTGTTCATGTTCGTCGCCGCTCTCGGGGCTCCCTGGATGCTGTATTCGGCAACCGGAGTCGGCACGTGGTCCGATGCGCTCCAGCCCGGGATTCTCTGGGAGGCGCTATGGCCCATTTTGATCGGTGCTGGACTGGCGCTCGGGCTCTGGCGCTGGGGACGATATCTGCCGCAGGCGCCGGAAGGCGACATCGTGGTCGTGGGTCGCCCCGCCATGCGCGTCCTCGTTCGTGGCCAAGAGGCCTTGGAACGGGTGGAAGGCGTACTGCGGCAATGGCCGGTGGCCGGCCTGTCCCTGCTGCTGCTGATCCTGATCCTGGGCGGAATGCTGTTCGACCGACATTGATCCCGGCCACGCAACCATCAAAATTCATCACGTAAGCCGAGGGGCACCATTTGTGAGCAGCAGACTGATCATCGGCGCAGGGTATGGGTGGACCGCGGTTGCCGTGCTGAATTCGAGATTCGTTAGCCCATCTTCACGCCTTCCCTCTCGTTTTTGCCCGATTTTCCCCACCACCGACTGGGTAAGTCATTGAAATTG
>JBDHRD010000076.1:0-13550 GCA_039807425.1 Candidatus Contendibacter sp.
AGCGCCTGGGTCTGCTGTTCGACCCGCGCTTCCAGCTCGGCGTACATCGCCGACAGGTCGGCCGCCATCAGATTGAACGCATTACCCAGCACGCCCAGTTCGTCGTTGCCGACGTGGCTGGCGCGGACCGACAGATCGCCGCCGCGCGCCTTGCACGCCAGTTCTACCAGTTCGCGCAGCGGCGCCACGACACCGGTATGCAACTGATACATGGCGGCGAAGATCAGCACCAGGGTCATGAACAGGGCCACGCCCTGCACCAGGCGCAGCAGTAGAATTTTGGCCTCGGTGTCCTGCTCCAGCAGCTTGACGAAGGCGTCCAGCCTGGCGACAAAATCGTCCACCTGGCTAAGGTAGGCGGCGGGCGACGGATGGTCAGTGGCGGAGACTTGCAGGATCGGTTTCAGGGTTTCGCGCCAGAACGATTCGATCGCTCGGAGCATCCGGTCGCGGGGATTATCGTCCGCCGGCGCAAGCGTGCCGGTCTGCCAGAGTCGCTCCAGCCGGCGCTCGAACTCGTCGATTTCCTGGGCGGCTTCCGCAGTGTGGCTGGCCGCGTTGCCGGCGGGATTTTGCAGGCGGGTGGCGATGCGGTAGGACTGCATGCGCAGCGAACCGGCCAGATTGATCGCGGCGGCGTCGCCCTTGCTGGATTCGGCGATGAACACCGAACTGATCATGCTCAGCAACGCCAGCAGCACGATGCCGCCCATGGTCAGGCCACTGCGAAAGATGATGGAGTGATTGTTTTCCACGGGACGGTTCTCCCGTCGTCTACGGGGCTGATGGGAACGACAGTCTAAGGGTCTGTCCGGAAACAACAAAATCATTTATTTTCAATATCGGGTCTATTCGGCTCTGATAAAACTACAGAAGTATAGAGAAAAAGTTAAATCATTTTTTAAGCTTCCCGATACTCAGTATGCTGGTCTTGAACCATTGCCGGCATAGCTATATGGGGATAATTATTAGCGAGACTACAACTATTTTGTCGAGCGTCATAGCAGTGGCTTTGTTGAAGGTCTGAATAATAAGATCAAAGTCATCAAACGGCGTTGCTACGGGATTCTCAACCGAAATCATCTCTTCCAACGGCTTTATATCGACCTGAGAGGTTGTGAATTATTTACAAATATATCATCAACTTAGTGGTAACTGGAATTACCAGAGAGCCAAAAAAATCTGGGCGGACAGTGCTTATAAAGGGGAAGTATTTGTGCAATGGGTCAAGGATCAGTTTGACTGCATTTTTGAAATTGTTGAAAAAAAGAAAACCGGTAAAGGATTTCAAGTTTTGCCTCGGCGATGGGTTGTAGAGCGAACTTTTGCCTGGCTCGGTCGAGCACGGCGCTTGAGCAAAGATTATGAGCGAAAAACGGCATCGAGCGAAGGACAAGTTTATATCGCCTCAAGTCGATTAATGCTACGGCGGATTTGTAAAGAAAGAGCATTATTAAGAGAGGCTACTTTAGCACCAGCTTAGGTAATTGAGTTTTTGTACAGCCTCTGAGAATTGGTATGAGTAGTGGCCCAATCCGGGGTGCTGTCAAGGATCGCTGTCAGCAGCGTGCGCAGCACATAGGCGCTGGCCAAGGTCGGGGTTTGCGCGAACAGTTCCATCACCTGCCCCTGCTGGTCGAGATTCAGCGATCGCCATTCCCGGCGCAACAACGGCCGCAAGTCGGTGGTGGGGACCGCTCGCTCGGGGGGCGCTCGGCGTTGAGCCGGTGACATTCGGCCTTACGCACTTCGTCCACCGCCTCCCGATAGGGAACGGCGACATGAAACCGGTCCACGCCCGATTTGGGCGTTCAGCAGCGCCGCCGCCACGGCCCCGGCGTAGCCCTCCCCCATATCGATACCGACCCACCGCACCGTGGCTTTCAGGGGGGCCAGGATCGTTTGCGGAAAAGCCTGTACCGTGGTCTGCAACCGGTCCGGCAACACCGCCAGCACGTGGGGGTGTCCTTGGGCGTTCCGTGCCCCAATCACCGCCACAGAGTGACCCTGCCCCTGGAGAAGGGCCACTTCGTCGATGCCCAAGGTCTCCAACACCGCGGACGCCGTCCAGTCGACCGCCGGCGCCAGACGCTGGTCCATGATGCCTTCCACCGCCTTCCCCCCGGATCGAGCTGCCGGCCAACATCGGCTACCGCGCCGTGGATCCGTCGCCTCAAGACGTTCTACGCGAACGCCGTGGTAGGGGGCGATTGGGGTCGTACCAGGCGCAGCGCTGGGTGGTGGTCAGCCCGCCCTCACAACACGGACAACGGTAGCGCTTGGGCTGGATTTCGACGGCTACGCGATGCCCGAATACCGGCAAATGTCGCACCGGATCGGGCGGTCGAACCCGTGGAACCGGTCAGTCATGCGGCCACAGCGGTGGCACTGGGTGGTCTGCAAGGTGCTTTCCACCTCGATCAACACCGTACCATCCTCCAGCATCCGGTGGGCCAACACGCCCACATCGGGCAAGTCCAGGGGGACGGTCAGGGTGATCGACATCGTCAGCCATCCAGAGCAGTAGGGGATACCTGGTCAGCTTTACCGCAATCCGGCTCCCGCTGCCATATCACTACATCTTGTGGCCTCCACGGGAGACCTCATTAGAACCCATAAAGTTCATCAAGGCCGACCAACGCCTCTAAACCCAACGCCACGGAAACGGCGGATCAGCCAAACTCCAACCGAAACCCCGCCTTTTTCAGATACTTCGCCTCCACTTCCAGATCGGCGCGGGTCAGCGGATGTTCGTCCAGCCAGTCGGCGGGAAACCGCAGACCCAGACGCTGTTGATTCACCATCAACTTCAGCGGTGGCAACGGCTGCCGGCTGCGACCCCGATGCAGCACCACCGCCAACCGCAGCAATGCGCACAGCCGCTTGGCCGGCTGCACCCATTCCCGGGGCAGGTGGGCGAAAGCGTCCGTTGGAAACGAGCGGCGGTGGCGGCGAACCAGGGCCGCCAGCACAAGCTGATCGCCGTGCGAGAAACCTGGCAGATCGACGTGTTCCAGAATATAGGCTCCGTGCTTGTGGTAATCGTTGTGGGACAACAGCAAACCCACTTCGTACAGCCGGGCCGCCCATTCGAGAATCCGGTTACAGGCGTCCGCAGCCAAATGCCCGTCATCCTTGATCTGACCCAGCAAATCCAGCGCCGTCGCACTGACCCGCTCGGCCTGCGCCTCGTCCAAACCGTAGCGGCGGGTCACGGCGGCGATGCTGCGGTCGCGCACGTCCTCGTGACGGATGCGGCCCAGCAGATCGTAGATCACGCCCTCCCGCAGCGCGCCGTCCGACACCTCCATTTGCTGCACGGTCAGCGCCTCGCACAGCCCGTGCAGCACCGCGAACCCACCGGTGAACACCCGCGCCCGCGCCGGCTCCAGTTGCCAGCGCGCGGCGATGGCCCCCATGTTGCCCGCCTCCAACAGGGCAGTCCGCAGCCGTCGCAATGCCTCCAGGGTGATACCCTCGCGGCACCAGCCTTCCCGATTCACCACCTCCTGAATCGCCTTGATCGAGCCCGAGGCTCCGGTCACCACCTCCCAGCCCTGCTCCAGATACTCCTCGCGCACCGGCTCCATTCGCAGTTGCACGATCAATTCGGCCTCGCGCATCCGGGCTTCGGTGATCCGGCCATCGCCGAAACAGGCCCGGCTGAGGCTGACGCAACCCATTCGCAGGCTGGCCAGGCGCAACGGCTGGAACTTTTCGCCGATGATGAATTCGGTGCTGCCGCCGCCGATATCCACCACCAGCCGCTGGCCCGTCACGTCGGCGACGCTGTGCGCGACGCCCAGATAGATCAGTCGCGCCTCCTCCTGGCCGCTGATGATTTCGACGTGGTGCCCCAGCACCTCCTCGGCCCGGGTCAGGAATTCGGCGCTGTTGCGCGCCTGGCGCAGGGTGTTGGTGCCGACGATGCGCAATTGCTCCGGCGGGATGTGCCGCAGGCGCTGGCCGAACCGCGCCAGGCACGCCAGCGCGCGCTGCTGCGCATCCTCAGCCAGCCGGTTCCGGGCATCCAGACCGGCGGCCAATTGCACCATCTCCCGGATCCGATCCAGAACCTGAACGTGATTGTCGGCGATCCGCGCTACGATCATGTGAAAACTGTTGGAACCCAGGTCAATCGCGGCGACCACATCGGAAGACATGACAACCCCCTTCGTTCAATCCTGTCTCAGGCTGCGTAACTGGCCGGCAGTCAGCGCCCAGTGCAACACGCCCATTCCAGCTTCCACGCGCTCCGGGAACTCGATCATGGCGACCCCACCCTTGCGGAAAGCGATCAGCGAGCGCGACTCGCCAGCCACCAGCAAACCGGCCAGCAGGCCCAGTTGCGGTTCATGACCCACCGCCACCACCCGATAATCGGCCGGGTATTGCGTCAGCCAGTCTGCAACCACCTCGGGTGGATGGCGGTAGTCCAGGCTGGCGCATTCCACCAGCGGCGGGTCGCCGCAGGCCCGAGCGATGATTTCGGCGGTCTCGCGGGCGCGCAGCAGCGGGCTGTGCGCCAGCACGTCAATTCGCCCTACTAGAGAGCGCAAACGGTTGGCCCCCTTGCGCATCTTCTTGCGTCCGATCTCGGTCAACGGCCGTTGGGCATCGGCGCCTCCGGCGGCGATGAACGCCTCCGCCTCCTCGGCGATGGCATGGCGAACCAGTAACAGTTTCATGGGAGTTCCTCGGCGGCGGTCGCCACCAGTTTATCACCGGGCCGCGCCTGCCGTAGGCTCCACGCGCGCCCCGAGTGGAAAATCGCAGGTAAACACGCTGCCCACCCCCAGTTCGCTGCTGATCCGCAACTGGCCGCCGTGATGGTTCAGCACGTGCTTGACGATGGATAACCCTAGACCGGTGCCGCCGCTGCCGCGCGAGCGGTCGCGGTTGACCCGGTAGAAGCGTTCGGTCAGCCGGGGAAGATGCTGGGGCGCGATGCCCTCGCCGTCATCCTCCACCGCTAGATGCGCGCCGCCGGCATCGGTGAACCAGCGCAGCGCGATCCGTCCACCGGCCGGGGTATAGCGCACCGCGTTGAACGCCAGATTAGCGAAGGCGCTGCGCAGGTCCTTCTCGCAGCCGAGAATCCACAGGGTGGGATCGGCGCTCACCTCAATTTGGTGACCCTGCGCGCCGCTGAGTGCGAGCGCGTCGGCGGCGATTTCCGCCAGGAGCACCGGCACGTTCACCGGTTGGCGCGACGACGGCTCCCGGCCCGCCTCCAGCCTGGCCAGCAGCAACAAATCCTCGATGATGTGGAGCAACCGGCGCGATTGCTCCTGCATCCGGTGCAGCGGTTGTCGCCAGGGTTCCAGGGTTGGGTTTTCGCTATCCAGCAAGGTTTCCAGATAGCCGCTGATCACCGTCAGGGGGGTGCGCAATTCGTGTGAGACGTTGGCGACGAAGTCGCGCCGCATCTGTTCCAGCCGCCGGAGTTGCGAAACGTCGGTCGCCAGCAGCAGGCGCTGTTTCTTGCCGTAAGGCACGATCCGGGCGCCGAGCAGCAGCGCGTCGTCCACCGGCGAGGGAAATTCGACGCTGTCGCCGGGAGGCCGCTGGGTCAGAAATGCCATAAAACTTGGATGCCGCACCAGGTGGGTGATCGGCCGGCTCACATCCCGCGCCGGCGACAGACCGAGTAAAGGCAGGGCGGCGCCGTTGCACCACACGATTCGGTCATCCTCGCTCAACACCACGGCGGCGTCCGGCAACGCGGCGGTGGCCCGCTGAAACTGTTCCAGCAGCCTGCCGAACTTGCGCTTGCGCTTCCGATTCTGCCGGCGCAAGCGGGCAACGTGCGCGGCAACGCCGTCCCAGACCCGGCCGAACCGTGGCGGGCCAGTGTCCCGGTCGCCGCGTAGCCAGCGGTCCAGCCGATACAACTGCCACAATTGCCAGGCCAGGCTGCCCAGGGCGGCCAGCAGCAACATCAGCGTCAGGCGCTCCGTTAAACCGCCCAGCAGCGCGGCCCCCAGAAAGAGCAGCGCCAGTCGCCACCACAGTGCCGGCCAGGGCATGGCCACGCCTAAACCCGGGTCGAAAACCGGTAGCCGGCGCCGCGCACCGTCTGAATCAGCGCATCGTGACCGTGCGGCTCCAGCACCTTGCGCAGTCGCCGGATATGCACGTCCACGGTGCGCTCTTCGACATAGACGGCGCTGCCCCAGATCCGATCCAGTAACTGGCCGCGACTGTAAACCCGTTCCGGGTGCGCCATGAAAAACTCCAGCAGCCGGTACTCGGTCGGCCCCATTTCCAGCAGGGTTTCGCCGGCGCTGGCCCGGTGGCTGGCCAGATCCAGGGACAGGCTGTTGGCGCGCAGGATTTCGTCTTCCGCCACCGGCCCGCCACGCCGCAGCACCGCCCGGATGCGCGCCACCAGTTCGCGCGGGGAAAACGGCTTGGTGATGTAGTCGTCGGCGCCGCTTTCCAGCCCATGTACCTTGTCTTCTTCCTCAGCCCGCGCCGTCAGCATGATAATCGGCAGTTCGCGTGTCAGTTCCTCCTTCTTCAGCCGGCGGGCGAAGTCGATGCCGCTGACGCCGGGCAACATCCAGTCGAGCAAAATCAGATCGGGCAAATGTTCGGCGATGACGGTCTGGGCCTGCCGGGCGTCGGCAGCTTCTTGCGCTTCGTAACCAGCGCTGGCCAAGGCGAATATCACCATCTCTCGAATCGGTTGCTCGTCTTCCACCACTAAAATACGCTTGACGCTCATAAATCCTCTTGAATTTGCTCGATTCACCCCAATCTCGGCTGGTGGCCATCGCCGCGAACGCCCTATTTAAGGCAATTTGATGACAGTAACGCGACAAAGCGAGCGGATCGAAGGGCTCTAAACCACCGGTTTATCGTCATGCACCCCACCTCCGCCAACCCTAGAACACCCTCAGGAGATCCGTAATGAGCGCCCAACACGCCCGCCTGCTGATTCTCGGCTCCGGCCCGGCCGGCTACACCGCCGCCGTCTACGCCGCCCGCGCCAATCTCAAACCGGTGCTGATCACCGGCTTGCAGATGGGCGGGCAGTTGACCACCACTACCGAGGTGGACAACTGGCCGGGCGATGTCGAGGGCTTGATGGGGCCGGACCTGATGGAGCGGATGCGCAAACACGCCGAGCGGTTCCACACCGAGATCCTCTTCGATCAAATTCACACCGCCCGACTCCAGGAACGGCCGTTTCGGCTGATCGGCGACTCCGGTGAATATACGTGCGACGCGCTCATTATCGCCACCGGGGCCAGCGCCCAATATCTCGGCCTGCCGTCGGAACAGGCGTTCATGGGCAAGGGCGTGTCCGGCTGCGCCACCTGCGACGGGTTCTTCTATCGCAACCAGAAGGTCGCGGTCGTCGGCGGCGGCAACACGGCGGTCGAGGAGGCGCTGTACCTGGCCAACATCGCCGGCGAGGTGACTCTGGTGCATCGCCGCCAGCAGTTCCGCGCCGAGAAAATGCTGATGGACAAGCTGATGGAGAAGGTGGACAGCGGCAGGATCCGGCTGGAGCTGGACAGCGTGCTGGACGAGGTGCTGGGCGATGACAGTGGCGTTACCGGCATGCGCATCCACAACGTCAAGAACGGCGAGACCCGGGAAATCCCGCTGCAAGGGGTGTTCATCGCCATCGGCCACAAGCCGAACACGGATATCTTCGCTGGCCAGTTGGACATGCGCAACGGTTACATCCAGGTGAAAGGCGGCAGCGAGGGCGGCGCCACCGCCACCAGCATCCCTGGCGTGTTCGCCGCCGGCGACGTGGCAGACCACGTTTACCGCCAGGCCATTACCTCCGCCGGCAGCGGTTGCATGGCGGCGCTGGACGCCGACAAATTTCTGGATCAGGCCAGGTAACGCCCGTCGCAAACCCCATCTCCTCGCGAGATGCGCGCATGATCTGGCTGATTCTCTACGGCGCTCTGCTGTTCGGCATCGGTTTCCATCACTGGCTCCGGCATCGTGGCGCCAGCCTGGACGGTTTCGTGGTCTACGACCGGCGAGCGGGTGGTTTCAGCGTCAGCATGTCGCTGGTCGCGCTGGCGTTTGGCGCGTCCTCGGTGTTCGGCTTGGCCGGCTACGCCTATCAATACAACCTCAACGCCCTCTGGTGGACGCTGTCCGGTGCGATCTTCCTGGTGGTGCTGGCCTACACCTTTCTCGATACCGTGTGGACGGTGAAAGGCTACACCATCAGCGACATCATCGCCCGGGTGTTCGGCGACAACATCCGTCTCCTGGTCAGCGCCGTGCTGTTCCTCGCCTGGCTGATGGTGCTGGCTGGCCAGATCATCGCCGGCGGCAACATCCTGACCCAGCTCTTGGGTAGCGAGCCGCTGGGCTACGCCCTGTTCACCCTGATCTTCGCCGCCTACACCCTGCTGGCCGGGCAGGCTGGTACGGTCAAGACCGGCTTCCTGCAAGTCGCGGTGATGGTGGCGGGACTGGCGCTGCTGCTGGCGCTGAGCCTGACCGCACCCGCTGGAACCGAACCGCGCCCGCCACTGAACCTGCATTTGGGCTTCGACGAGACATTCCCCTTCAGCCTGTTCCTCGGCATCTTCATCCCGGTCGGCCTGTCCTACCTGTTCGGGCCGGATATGTACTCGCGGATTTTCGTGGCCCGCGACATCGCCAGTGCCCGCCGGGGATTGTTGCTGGCCAGCGCCCTGATCGTGGCGATTTCGCTGCTGATCGTGTTGATCGGCATCCTGGCCAAGGGCCTCATCACCGTCGCTAAACCCGACCTCACCATTCAAACCCTGGTCATGCAACTCTTCAGCGGTTCGCTGGCCGACTTCGTGCTGGTGGCGCTGCTGTCCATTCCGCTGTCGGGCGCCGACATCATCCTGATTACGACCGGGACGTTGCTGGGGCGGGACGTGATCGCGCACAGTCTGCGGGCGCTGGGCCGCGCGCCCGACGATGCCGCGCAAGTGTGGATCATCCGTGGCTGCATGATGCTGGCCGCCGTGCTCGCTACGCTGTTCGCGCTGCGACTAAAAGCGATCATCCCGTCGCTGCTGATCGCCTACAAGGTGTTTTCCATCGGCATCGTGCCGCTGCTGTTTCTATCGCTGTTGAGCATTCGCCGCGCAGCGACGACGACGGTGGGCGTCAGCGCCGCCAACCGGCTGGCGGCGGTGTATTTGCTGATCGCTTCGCTGGGCGTGCTGGGGGTGGAATTGAAGTTCATCCCGCTGAATCTGCCCCATTACAATCTCTACCTGCTGCTCGGCAATACCCTGGTGCTGGCGCTGCTGCTGCGGCTGGGCGGCCACCGCTTCGGCCCGGCCCCACTGGCGCGATAACTTCATCACCCCCTCTCTTTCCCAGGGCGAGGGGGTGTAAAATTCCCGCTGTTCCCGTCCGGCGCCCGCTTGGTTGGCGACCGAACCGGCATCCCTAACGACATGACCCAAGGAGAATAACGATGCCTAAATCCGCCCGCCCCCGCCGCAGTATGCTGTACATGCCCGGCTCCAACGCCCGCGCCCTGGAAAAAGCTCGCGCCCTGCCGGCCGACAGTCTGATTCTCGATCTGGAAGACGCCGTCGCCCCCGACGCCAAGGAACTCGCCCGCAAGCAGGTGTGCGAGGCCGTGGCCGCCGGTGGCTTTGGCATGCGCGAAGTGATCGTTCGGGTCAACGCCCTGTCAACCCGGTGGGGCTATGAGGACATCGCCCTGGCTTCCAAATCCGGCGCCGACGGGCTGCTGCTGCCCAAGGTCGAAAGCGCCGACGCCATCCGTCACATGGAAGCGATCATGCGCGCCAACGACGCTCCGGAGTCCATGCGGATCTGGGCGATGATGGAAACCCCGCGCAGCGTGCTGGAATCGCAGCGGATCGCCGAGTCGACACCGCGCATGGAGGGCCTGGTCATGGGCACCTCCGATCTGGCCAAGGAACTCGACTGCGCCCATACCCACGAACGTCTGCCGTTCATCGTTTCGCTCGGCCTGTGCCTGCTGGCCGCCCGCGCCGCTGGGCTTGCCATTCTCGACGGGGTCTACCTCGATCTGAACGACGAGGCCGGGTTCGAAGCCGCTTGCAAGCAGGGGCAGGAACTCGGTTTCGACGGCAAGACCCTCATCCACCCGAAGCAAGTTGGTCCCTGCAACAAGGTGTTCACACCTAAACCGCAGGATGTCGCCTGGTCGCGGCGCATCATCGAGGCCCATGCAGAAGCGACGGCGCGCGGCGCTGGCGTGGTCGTGGTCGACGGCCGGCTGGTGGAGAATCTCCACGTCGAAAGCGCCCGCCGCGTGGTCAGCATGGCGGACGCCATCGCCGCGATGGAAGCGGCCAACGCCTGAAAGGCGGGTAACCGTTCGATCCAGCGCCCCGTTTTCACCTCTGTCCCTCTCCCACGGGGGACAGAGATAGCCCTGTGACAGCCTCTCTTCGCGCCGCCCCGGGATCAGGGGGCGGCGTTGGTTTGCTTTTTCCTAACGCCGAGGACCCGCGATGATTTTCTTTTCGTGCAGTTGAGAAATCTCGTGATCGCTCAGGCCCAGAATACCCGACAGGATTTCATCGGTATGCTCGCCCAGCACCGAGGCCGGCTGGGGCGGTGTACGCTCGAACGCGCTGAACTCGAACGGGGACCCGGGAACCAGGTACTCCCCGATGCCCGGTTGCTCGATTATGTCGAACATGGGGTGCCGGGTTGAAAGATCCGAGTCTTCCTGGATCGCCTGCTTGAAGGTGCGGAATACCGACCAGGTCACTCCATGATCATCGAAAGGCTGGGCGAAATCCTCCACCTTCCTCGCCCGGAACCAGGGCGCCAGCAGCGCGGTGATGTCCTCGCGGGCCTTGAAGCGGTCGCCTTCCCGGTTCAGATCCAGACCCAGGCGCGCGCCGAGCGCATCGAATTCCGGCTTTAATCCCGTCACCTTGCACAAACCGTCCCACTGCCGCCGAGTCAGTCCTACCACCATCACCTTGCGACCATCAGCGGTATCGAATTCATTGCCGTAAGCGCCGTACAGATAGTTGCCATACTTGGGCCGGTCGAAGTCGTTGACCATCACTTCCCCGATGATGCCCAGATTGCCCAGCATCGCCAAGGCGACATCCTTCAGGGCGATTTCCACCGACTGGCCCTGTCCCGTCAACCGCCGGTGTCGCTCCGCCGCGAGCAGGCCCAACGCCGCCATCTGACCGGTGATGCAATCCCAGGCCGGCAGTACGTGGCAAACCGGATCGCTGGAACCTTCCGGGCCGGTGGCACAGGGAAAACCCACGCCGGGATTGACCGTGTAATCGACCGCTGGCCCACCGTCGCGGGTACCCAGCACGGTCAGCATGATCAAGTCCTCGCGGTGTTGTTTCAGGTGCTCGTAATCCATCCAGCCCCGAACCCGGAGATTGGTCAGGAAAATGCCCGAGTTGGGTCCGGGAGCGCAAATCAGGCGCGTGACAATCTCCTGCCCTTGCGGCGTACTCACGTCTACCGCGAGAGAGCGCTTGCCCTTGTTCAACCCCGCCCAGAACAGGCTCCCGTTATCGCGGGTGACCGGCCAGCGGTGATAGTCGAGGCCGCCCCGGATGCGGTCGAAGCGAATCACTTCCGCGCCCATTTGCGCCAGCGTCATCCCCGCCAAGGGCGCCGCCACGAACGCGGTCCCCTCGACCACCCGCAACCCTTCCAAAATCTTTGCCATTACCATCTCTCAGTGGAGTAATCCAGCCAGTTTGGCTCGTTCGACGATGGCGCGGCACATCCGGAGCGAAGCCACGTCGATCATCTTGCCCCTGACGCTGATGGCCCCCCTGCCTTCCCGCAACGCCGCTTCGTATTCGTCCAGAACCATCCGCGCCCAGTCAATCTCTTTTTCCGATGGGACAAAGGTCTGATTCACTGTTTCGATTTGACTCGGATGGATGCACCACTTGCCGTCAAAACCCATCGCCCGCCCGATTTTACAGGCTTGCACCAAGCCTTCGGTGTTCTTGATGCCAGCGAAAGGGCCATCAATCGCCCGCTTGCCATAGGCTTTGGCGGCGCTCACGATCGCGTGCATGACATGGTGCCAGCGATGGCCGGGATAAATGCGGTCGTTTTCGTCCAATTCCCCAATGGACTCCATCGGCATGCGCACCGAGGCCGCATAGTCGCCAGGTCCATAAACGAATCCCTCCAGGCGTTCGGAGCAGGCTGCGATTTCGCGGATGTTGACGCAGCCCAGCGCGGTTTCAATGAGCGCCTCGATGCCTATCGGCCGCGAAAAGCGTTTATAGCTCTCGATCTGGCCGAGCAGGGTTTCGACCACGTAGACATCCTCGGGACGATTGACTTTCGGGATGACGATCAAATCGATCCGGTCGCCGGCCGCTTCCACGATTTCGACCAGATCCCGGTAAGCAAAATGGGTATCCAGCCCATTCATGCGAAACATTCTCAGCTTATTGCCGAAATCCAGTTCCCGGTAAGCCCGAACCACGTTGACCCGGCTGGCTTCCTTTTCATCGGGCGCCACGGCGTCTTCCAGATCGATGCAGACCGCATCGGCGCGGGTGGCGGCGGTTTTTTGAATCATGCCCCAATTGGAGGCCGGCGCCAGCAACACCGAGCGTTCCAGTCTTTCAGCCATCGGTTCATCTCCAGTAAATCGTGGCCTGCATGGCGATATTGCCGTCGCCGTTGGCCGTATACAAATCGTGACCACCCTCTGAATTAGGCCGACCGCTGACGGACACCCGATCGAAATCGAACAGGGGCCGCACGGCGCGGAAGCGGTAGCTCGCTGGTTTCCGGCCCGGATGGTTGCGCTTCGCCGATTCGAGCAGCAGCAACGCCTGTAACGGACCATGGACCACGAGGCCCGGATATTTTTCCACCTCGATGGCGTATTTGAGGTCGTAATGAATTTTGTGGGAATTGAAGGTCAGGGCGGAAAATCGGAATAACAATACCGGATCGATGGAGTACGCCTCTTTCCATTGCAAATCGTCGGGAATCGGATTGGGCGCCGCCGGGATGAATACCTTGGGCATCGGCAGATAGACGATATCCTGCTCTTCCTCGACCGCGACTCCCCCGGCGGAGTGGATCGAATGCTTGACCGTCACGAAGACCATGCGGCCCGTTTTCCCTTCCTTTTCCGAAACCTTGAGAATTTCCGAGGTCTTGCCGATCTCCTCCCCAATGAATAAATCCTGATGAAAGGTCAATTTGCCGCTGGCCCACATCCGCCGCTCCAAGGCGACCGGCGGCAGAAAACCACCGCGCTTGGGATGACCGTCGGGGCCTATTTCCGCTCTGGCGACGAGTGGCAGAAAATACAGCCAGTGCCACAGTTCGGGCAGGGGATCGCCTTCCCCTGCCTTGAAATCCCAATAATCCAGGGTAAGGGCGAACGCCTTGGCCGGCGTGGGATAAACACGGTCTTGGAGTTCTTCCTTTCTGCCGACCCAATCCTGCAAGTTCGCGTCAGTCATCGCTCGTGGTCTCCACCATTAGACTTGTCCATAAATAATTTTCCCACTATAAATCATTGTGTTATAATAGACACCAGTTTCTTACTTCTTTTT
>JBDHRD010000077.1:0-13525 GCA_039807425.1 Candidatus Contendibacter sp.
AGTTCCGGTCGATGGATGTGTCGCCAACTGGTATCCGGTTTCAGCGTGGGAGCGGCTATGGTGACTGGTTGACCCAGGCCATTGTCATCCTGGGTGCTGAGTAACAATCGCAGCCGCAAATTGAACCCGGCCAGCCCCTCGTCACGCAGTACTGCCACGATCCGACGCAACAACCGCGCTGGGCCAGCATGGCGGGCCAAGCCAGTATGGACAGCGCCGTTCAGGCGCCGCAGACGAACGATCAATCCCGTTCCCAGCATCCCAGTAACTCCAAGGCGTTCCGCGTGGCCTCCAGATAGCGGTGGCCGTATTGACGATCCGGTTCAAGATAGTTGCCCTCGGCCCACTCGTTCCAGGCATTGACAAACACCAGTCGTTCGTTGGCGGGCCGGAAGTGGCGGGTTTGCTCCACCAGATACTTGAGCCAGCGTTCATAATGTTCAGGCGCGGTATGGAGGAAAATGTCGCCGTTGTCTTGGCGACGGGCGGTGTTGTCCCAGGAAGGCATCGCCGTGCGGAAGAAGGGGTAGGGCGTCGGTAGCCGGTTCATGAAGAACTCGGCGGTGGTGACGTAATCGTAGAACCGACCCTGAAAATCCGGGTTCATGATCTGCGCCGGTGGTTCGGCCAGCACCGCCATGGCGTGCGGTGGGAACTCGACGGCGGCGTCGAAACCAAAGCCGCGCGGATCGTCGGTGACGCCGAAACTTTGCACCGCGACCAGATACAATTCACCCAGCCCGGTTTCGCGACAGTAACGACGCCAGATTTCGGCGGTTCGGGCGGCATCCGGCAGCAGGCTGGGGCGGTAGACCAGCAACAGCGGCCGGCCATCCACCCGGATGTAGCGCCGGTCGCGCAAGGCCGGTTCCAACGCCTTGATAAAGTTCAGGTCGTCTTCATCGGAATGTTCCTGGGCGATCAGGATTTCCATGTCAAGGCCGTCCCAGCACCGGCTCCAGTTTTCGTTGGCCCAGCAGACGCAGAACGGAAAATCGGGGTGGCCGGATCGCACCACTTCGTCCAGTGGCCGGTGCAATAATCGCTTGCCGGCAAACCAATAGTAGTAGTAGCAGAAACCATAAATACCGTACTGCCGCGCCAGGGCAGCCTGCTCATCGCGGATCTCGGGCACCCGGAGGTCGTAGAAGCCAAGATCGGCGGGCAGGCGTGGCTGATAGTGGCCGACAAAGTTGGGAACGGCCTTGGTCACGTTGGTCCACTCGGTAAAGCCTTTGCCCCACCAGCGGTCGTTTTCCGGAATCGGGTGATACTGCGGCAGATAGAAGGCAATTAGCCGAACCTGGTCGCGCGCTTTGAGGATTTCACCCCAGCGTTGCAGGTAGAGAGTCTTGTTGCGTTCGATTTGCCGCAGCTTGTGACCGTCTCGGTTGGTGGTGACGCTTAAGTGGTGGATCACCTCGGCGGCTGGCTGATAGATGATTTTGTAACCTCGTTCCCGCACTCGCAGCGATAGATCGCAGTCCTCGAAATAGGCCGGCGCGTAGATTTCATCGAATCCTCCCAGTTCGCGGAACAGACCAGCTTCGATTAGCAGACAGGCTCCCGAGCAGTGATCTACTTCTCGCAGGGTGTTGTATTGCGGCTTGGCGGGGTCGTCGTTCAAGCCGATCAAGTCCACCGTCCCATCTCGACGCAGGGCGGCCCCGGCTTCCTGCAGGTGGCCGCTCGGATAAATCAGCTTGGCGCCGGTGATGCCTGTATTCGGTACGGTCTTGAAAGCCTCCACCAACCGGTCCAGCCAACCCGGTAAAACTTGGGTGTCATTGTTCAGGAACAACAGATAACGACCCCGCGCTTGAGTCGCGCCCCGGTTGGCGGTGCGCAGGAAGCCGAGGTTCTCCGGGTTGCGGAAATAACGCAAACCTGGAATCGGGCCAAGCAATCGCTCGGTCGCGTCGCTGGAAGCATCGTCCACCACGATCAACTCATAGCTGGCCTCGGGCGGGTAGCGGTGGATAGAGGCCAGGCAGCGGATCGTATACTCGATCTGGTTGAAAGCCGGAACGATCACCGAAATCAGCGGCTCTCCAGGCGTGGGGAACACCAATCTGGCGGCCAGTCCTTCAATACCTTCCAGGCCGATTTCCACCATGGGAGGCGGCGAGGGAGGAGGAGAAGGGACCAATGCCGGACCGAGTGTTTGCACCGTCGCGGTCCGGGTGGTCCCCGTCTGCACCAGCCATTGCTGGTAGTTGGCGCTGTTGGCGAGCAGTGGACCCAGATGCCGGTACAAAAAAGATTTCATTCGCCATTTGACGGGCAGCGGCAACGGCAGTCGGCGGTAGAAAAAGCGCGCGCTTCGGCCTGCCAGGATTCGGATTCTGTTGAACATGTGGGTGGGTCGTTGGGGGGCGGCAGCGGGTTGCCTGGCCGCAAGCAGCGTTGGCGCTGATTGATTTCGGCGGGATGGAACGGCTATCGTGAATGTTCCAGCAAGGCCGGCATTGCCGCGAATGGCGCGGCGCAGCCGCTGCCGAGTCGCTATTCTAATAGCATTACCGCCCAATGTGAAATTGAGCGGGTGGAACATCCGGCCAGAGGCGGGAGCGAAAGGGGTGGGTTTTGGCCACTGAAGTGGCGGTCATCATCGTCAATTTCAACAGCGGAACGCTGCTCGGTGAGAGCCTGCGTTGTCTGCGTGCCCAGAGCCGGCGCCCGGATCGTATCATCGTGGTGGATAATGCCAGCCACGATGGTTCCGCCGACCGGCTGGAAAGTGGCTGGCCGGATGTTGAGGTCATGCGGCTGGATCGCAACCTCGGTTTCGCTACCGCCAACAATCTGGCGGTGCGACGGGCAGAGACCGTGGAATGGCTGGCGCTGCTCAACCCCGACGCCTTTCCGAAGCCGGACTGGCTGGAGCGGTTGCTGGCGGCGGCGGACCGACATCCCGAGTGCGCCAGCTTCGGGTCCAGGTTGCTGGATGCCAATGATCTCGGACGGCTCGATGGCACCGGTGATGTCTACCACGTCAGTGGTCTGGCCTGGCGACGCGATCACGGTCGTCCGGTCGCTGCGGGGGCGGGCGAGGCCGGCGAAATCTTCGCGCCCTGCGCGGCAGCGGCCCTGTATCGCCGCGCGGCTTTTTTAGAAGCGGGTGGGTTCGACGAGGATTATTTTTGCTATTTTGAGGATGTCGATCTGGGCTTTCGGCTGCGGTTGCTCGGCTATTCCTGCCGCTACGTGCCGGATGCCGTGGTCCGGCATGTCGGTTCGGCAGTCACTGGCCGGCGCAGTGTATTCTCGCTTTATCACGGCCATCGCAATCTGGTCTGGACCTGGGGCAAGAACATGCCCAGTCCGTTGTTCTGGCTATATCTGCCACAGCATCTGCTGTTGAATCTGGGGGCCATGCTATGGTTCGTTTTGCGCGGGCAGGGCGGCGTCTTGCTGCGGGCCAAGTGGGACGCCTTGCGCGGGTTGCCACGTTGCTGGCAACAGCGCAAGGCGATTCAGTCGCGGCGCCGCGTTTCCTCATGGCGGTTGCGGCGCCTGATGAGTCATGGCCTGCTGGCGCTCTATCGGCGCGGCGGCGGCTGACGCAGGGCTGAGGCCGTGTCTGCTGTTCCTACCGCTCACGTTTATCGCCGTCCGCTGGACCCGAACAGTCAGGATTCTCTGGCCAAGCTCGCCCGGCTGGTTCGACCCGCCAGCCGGGTGCTGGATCTGGGCGCCGGTCCCGGGGTGCTGGGCCGCTATCTGGCGGAGCAACTCGGCTGCACGATGGATGGAGTCGAATACAATCCCACCGCTGCCGCCGAGGCGGCGCCTTGGTATCGCCAGTTGGAATGCGCCGATCTCGAGCGTATCAGGCTGGCCGAGTGTTTCGCCGGTTGCCAATACGATTTCATCGTTTGTGCTGATATTCTGGAGCACCTGCGCCAGCCCGGCGCACTGCTGGCCCAGTTGACCGGCCTGCTGGCGCCCGATGGCCAAGTGTTGCTGTCAGTGCCGAACGCGGCCTACGCTGGCCTGATCGCCGAATTACTGGCCGGCGATTTTCGCTACCGGCCCGAAGGCCTACTCGACGAAACCCATCTGCGCTTCTTCACCCGCGCCTCCCTGCTGCGATTGCTGGCCGAGCACGGTTTGCGATCGGTCGCGTTGGATGCCACGGTCCTGACGCTGGACCAGTCCGAGTTTGTAGACCAGTGGACTGCCGGGGGTTGGGCGGAGACGCTGCCGCCGGCGGTCATTCGTGCTCTGTTCGAGCGGCCCGAGGCGCTGATCTATCAGTTCATCGTAACCGCCGCCCTGATTTCTGGTGGGGGTGAGGTGATCGAGCATGTTCCCACTGGGGCCGTGGCGGCAGCCCAGGCGACACTTGCGGCACGACTGGCGGCGCCGGCACAACCGGCGATGGCCTCGCTGTCGGTGGCCATCGTCACCCATGCACCCGATTTGGCGGTGTTGGCGGCGGTGTTGGCGCGGCTTGGCCAGGCATTGCGTCACACGACCCAAGAAAATCTGCTGGCCGAAGCGCGCTTGGTGCTGGTTGATAATGGACCCGGTTCTGACTGGCGGGAGCCGCTACGGCAAGCGCTGGATGCGGCCCAATTACCGGCGGCAGTCGAACTGTTGAGCGGCCATGGCAACGTGGGCTATGGAGCCGCCCACAATCTGGCGCTATGGCATTCGGACAGCAGCGATTTCCATCTCGTTCTCAATCCCGACGTACTGCTGGAAGAGGATGCTCTGAGCGCGGGCCTGAGGTTTCTTGCTGCCCATCCCGAGGCCGGCTTGGTGACGCCGGCGGCTTGGGGTAAAGACGGTCAGCGGCAGTATCTATGCAAGCGTTATCCGACCGTGCTGGATCTGGCGCTGCGTGGCTTTGCTCCGACATGGTGGCGGCGGCGATTCCAGGCACGGCTGGATCGTTATGAACTGCGGGACCAAACCGGCGATGCGGTGTTCTGGGATCCGCCTATTGTTAGCGGCTGTTTCATGCTCTGCCGGCGGGCGGTGCTGGACCGGATCGGAGGATTCCGGCCCGAGTATTTTCTTTATTTCGAGGATTTCGATTTGAGCCTACGGCTGGCGGCAGTGACGCGATTGGTCTATGTCCCGACCATGCGGATCGCTCATCTCGGCGGTCATACCGCCCGCAAGGGCTTGCGCCACATCAGACTGTTTATCCGGGCAGCGACAATGTTTTTCAACCGGCACGGGTGGCGGTGGTGGTAGCGTCGGATTTTTTCCGCGACCGGCCGGTACTGGTCACCGGCGGGACCGGTTTTATTGGTCGCCGACTGGTGGCGGCGCTGCGGGAGCGTGGCGCGCGGGTGCAGGTGCTGGTTCGGTCGGTCGGCGGTATCCCGCTGGACGGCTGGGATGGGGTGGAAGTTGTCGCTGGCGATTTGGCGGACACCACCAGTCTAACTCGTGCCTGCGCCGGAATGGATACCGTCATCCATGCCGCCGGGTTTGCCCATGCCGACACGGCGACCATGCCAGATTTGGCTGCTCGGCACTGGGCAGTCAACGCCGAAGGAACCTTCCACCTGCTCGACGCGGCGGCAAAGACCCACGTCGAACGGTTGGTTTATCTGAGCAGCATCAAGGCGGTCGGCGACCCAGGACCGCAGTGCGTGGACGAAACCTGGGATGTACTGCCGGAGACCCCCTATGGTCACGCCAAGCGCGCCGCCGAGGAACGGGTTCTCGCGGTGGGCCGCGAATCGGGGTTGCACACGGTCAACCTGCGTCCGGCGCTGGTCTACGGACCGGGGGTGCAGGCGAATCTGGCGCGGTTCATCGAGGTGGTGCGTCGTGGCTGGCTGCCGCCACTGCCGGAAACCGGCAATCGCCGCTCGCTGGTGCACGTAGACGATGTGGTTCAGGCAGCGTTCCTGGCCGCCATGCATCCGGCCGCGCGGTACCAAACCTATCTGGTGACCGATGGCCGGCCGTATTCGGGGCGGGAACTGTACCTCACCATCCGTCGGGCGTTGGGCTATTCCGTACCGCGCTGGGCGGTTCCGGCCGGCGTGCTTTATGGGATGACCACGCTGGCCGATAGCGCGCGAGGGTTAGCCGGCCGCCGGGACCGACCAGCCCGCGCCGCGTTGGATAAATTGCTGGGCTGGGCCTGTTACGATTCCACCCGAATCGAGCAGGAACTGGGTTATCGGCCGGACTGGACGTTTCAGCGGTATTGCGACACCGGATCATGCAATTGATGCGATCATGAAAGCATGGGTGGTTGGCGGTCAGATATGGCCTTTTGGGCTTTGGATACTGGCGGCGGTGGGCGGCGCGCTGCTGGCGGTGCTGGCGCTGCTGCTGTTTTACCGAACTGGCGGCTTGGTGGCCGTCGCGCCGCCAGTGGTCTTGCAGGGCGTTGGGTTGCAACTGGTCGGTGGCCAGGGTGGGCCAACGCCCGCCGGGCTGGAAATCCGCCAGACCGGCCCGCAAGGGTGGGCGGCGGTACAGGGATCGGCCAGGATGGCGCAAGCGGCGCTGTACCGGCAGTTCTCCTGGCGCATCGATGGCTTGCAACCCGGCAATGAGATACGGCTGGTCTGGGCAACGGTGGCCGATCCCCGAACCTCGCATGAACGGGTGTTGCTGCCGGCTGGGCCTGACGGGGGCGTGCTGGATTTGGGTGCGGAACCGGGTTGGCAAGGCCGGATCGCCGGCATCGGCCTCATCGTGCGCGGACCTCTCGCACAACCGCTGATCGTCCATAGTCTGGAGTTGCAGCCGTTGGTTCCAACCGCTGGCGCCTTGCTACGCGGGATGATCGAGGATTGGACGACGTTCGAGGACTGGAGCCAGCGTTCGATCAATTTCATCTCGGGCGCACCCCCGAACGCGCTGTTTCCGCCTGTGGTAGTCGTGGCGTTGTGGATCGGGTTCGGTGCGGCGTTATACGCGCTGTTCGATCCGCCGCGCCGCGCGCCTGAAGTGCTGTTGCCCTACGCCGCGCTATTCCTGCTCGGCTGGCTGGCGCTGGATCTGCGCTGGCAGTGGGATTTGGGCCGGCGTTTGGAACGGACCGCAGCCAGTTTTGCTGGCAAGAGTGAAGAGGACCGGCGACTGGCGGGGCTGGATGGCGAGTTCTACCGGTTTCTGCAGGAGGTTCGCCAACGCTTACCGAAACAGCCGGCCCGACTGTTCATCGTGAGCGCCGACCCCGCCGGCTTTTGGGCCGGACGCGCCCGATACCATCTGTTGCCGCATAACGGCTATGCCGGATTGGGGCGTCTGCCGTCTTCCGACCAGGCGCACGTCGGCGATTATGTCCTGATCCTGTCTCCGCTCAAGGGAGTGGATTACAACGCCGAACAACGCCGGTTGGAGGGCGGAGGAGTGAAACTGCCGGTGGAGGTGTTGCATTTCGCTGCCCGAGGTGCGCTGTTTCGGGTGCGGGGAGGACAATAAGGATGGAATGGTGGCGGGTGGGAGGGATGCTGGCGTTACCGTGGCTGGCCGGCGCACTCTGGGTACGGGTGCTTTGGCGCGATGCGCCCACCGCCGGGGCATGGCCGCTGGCGCTGGGCTACGGTTACGTGCTGGGGATGCTGGCGGCCACCCTGCTGTTACGCCTCCAGACCGCTTTCGGCCTGCCGCTGGGTGTCATCGGCCCAACGGTCGTGCTGGCCCTGCTGGCCGCGTTAGGCGGTTGGCTGACTGGGTGGCGGATCTCGCCCCCCATCCCTCTCGCCATGAATGGAACGAGGGTGCTGAAGATCGAGCCGAAGTGGTCACAACTCCTGTTTGCTTTGCTGTTGGTCTGGCTGGGAGTGCGATTGATCAATTTGGCGCTGGAAGTATGGTGGCGGCCGCTGTATCCCTGGGATGCATGGACTACCTGGGCGGTTCGCCCGTGGGTATGGTCTGCGTTGGGGCAACTGGCGCCATTCGTGGATTCCCAGCGCTGGCTGGCCAACGTCACGGAGTCGGCGTACACCATCGAGGCCTGGACCTATCCCGCTACCGTGCCGCTGCTGGCGCTGTGGCCAACCCTGGCTTATGGCGCCTGGAACGAGACCGCCGCCAACCTGCCTTGGGTGGGGTGCGCGCTGGCGCTGGGGCTGGGATTTTACGGGCAGGCGCGGCTGTGGGGCGCGCCTGCCCTGACTGCGCTGGTTTTTACCTGGCTGTTGCTCTCGCTGCCGCTGCTGGATACCCATGTGGCGCTGGCCGGTTATGCCGATCTGTGGCTGGCGGCGGTATTCGGGCTGGCTGTGATTGCCTTTTTCCAATGGGCGCGGAGTGGCGACCGCCGGCAGGGGATATTGGCGGTGCTGCTGGCTTTGGCCTGTCCGCTGGTCAAGCTGGAGGGGGCGGTTTGGCTGCTACTCTTTATTCCGGCGCTGTTGACTGCCCGCTTGCGGGGAAGGTGGTTGCTGGTGCTGGCGGGCGTGGTTGCGGCGCTGGGGTTGGGCTGGTGGCTGGCGGGTGGGGTGATATTCAGGTTGCCCGGTCTGGGCGAGGTTCGGCTGACGCCGGAGCTGATTCAGGTCCCTTATCTGGGCCGGTTCGGCTTGGGTTATCGCGGCGGCTGGGACCCCGTAGTCAAAAATTTCCTGGTTCTGGCCAACTGGCACCTATTTGGTTATCTGGCATTGATTGCCATCGTGATCACCATCGTCAAGGTTCGACGGCGGGCGGAGCGTTGGTTGCGGGCGGAACTGGTCTTTGTCGCCACCAGCCTCTTGGCTCTGTTCGTGCTGTTTTTCCTGACCGACGCCCAGCGCTGGGCCGAGCAGTACACCAGCATCAACCGGGTGTTTCTGGATTTTGTCCCGGCATGGCTGTTCTGGGTGCTGACGGTGTTTGTGCCGCCGCGTGTTATCGCTCCACGATCTCCCGATACAAGGCGGTAATTGCCGCCGCAATGGGCCGGATCTCGAAATGTTCCCGTAGCGCGGCCAACCCGGCCTGACCCAGCGTCGCCCGTCGCGCTGGATCGGTTTGCAACTCCCGTAATGCCGCTGCCAGTTTCACGGGATCACCCGGTGGAACGAGCAGGCCGTGGCCGGCTTGGCGCGTCACCCAGCCAGCACCGGAACCGGGAATATCGCCGACCACGACCGGCTTGCCGAACCGCATCGCCTCCAGCAGCACCAGCCCAAACGCTTCGGTCCGTTCCAGAGACGGCAGGCAAAGTACGTCGCAACTGCCTAGCAGAGCGTTGAGATCGGTTTCCGGCTGAAAGCCAGGCAGGCGCACCTGCTCGCCGAGTCCCAGCGATTCGATCAACGACTTCAGTCGCGCTCGCCGTTCGCCGGTTCCCACGATCAGGATTCGACTGTCGGGCAACTCAGCGGCGGCTCGGATCAGGATGTCATGGCCCTTGTAATAGGTCAGCCGGCCGATGGCCAATACGCGAAAGCGCGTATCGCCCCACAGCGCTTCCGCCCGGCGCCGCGCTGCGGGAGCGGGATCCAGTATCCGGTTCGGGTCGAGACCGAGTGGAATGACATGGCAGCGTGCGCGCCAGAGTTCCAGGGCCGAGCTGGCGTCCAGATAGGGTGGCGAGGTCGCGATCACCGCCCGGCTGGCGGCAAGCAGGCGTTGCTCGAACGGCCGGTAGAGCTGGTAGGCCAGCGCCAGCCGGCGGTCGAGCAGGGACGCGACCACATCGGCGTGCCAGTGTACGATCCACGGCAGCCGGCGCGCTGCGGGTATCGCCAGCGCCCAGAACGCCGAGGTGTTGGGCAGATGCAGGTGCAGCAGGTCAGGGCGGAATTCGCGGATCGCTCGATTCAACCAGAACGGGAACGCCGGACTGATTGGAGCATAGAGCAGTCGGCCGTGGCACGGCGTGCGATAGATGGGAATGGCGGCGTCCGGTGTCGGCCATTGCCCACGTCGGCGCGGCTGTTCGTCGTGCACCAGCGCCGCCGCCGTGATGCCTTGGGTTTGCAGCGCCGGCAGCAGATCGGCCAGGAAATGTTCCATGCCGCCGGCGAAGGGCGGGTAATATTTGCCGACGTGCAGGATGCGCATGGCTTTATTGGGTAGTGTCGGCTGGCGGCTGGTCGTGTGCCGGCCCATTCTCTGCACTCGTCTCCGGGGCCTGCGCCTCCAGCATCGCCAACCGCTGCGCCAGTCGGCGGATCACCCGTTCCTGGCGGGAGCGTTCCAGGTCCATGGTCAGAATCTTAACCAGCAATAGACTGAAGCCCAGCACGACGGCCAGAATCGGTGGATAACTGACTCCCAGTTTGACAGCCATGATGTCAAACAAGCGAGGGAAAAAGCCGAGGAGGGCGACGGTGGCGGCAGCACCGATCCACCAGATCGCGTAGGGACCGTGCAGGTGACCACGGCGGACCAGGAACAGAATGATGACGGCGAGGATCAGACCGATCGCCATCGAGGTGACTTGATAAGTAATCATCGAACGGCTTTAATCGTCAGCGGATGGCGAAGGGGTGTGGCCGACTCGGGCCAGACAGAGCAGGCTGGTGTGTAGCATGTATTTCCCCACAACCCACCAGGAGCGAAATACCCGCGAGGTGCCGGCGGCGCGTGGTTGCATCGATACTGGCGCCTCGACGATACGCAAGCCTTTCCGGCGCAGGATCAGCAGCACCCCGATGTCCTGATAGTCGAGCAGGCTGGCTTCACGCGAGGCCAGCACGGTCATCGCGGCATGGTTATAAGCCCGGAAGCCGGAAGTGATGTCTTCCAGTTCCAGGCCAGTAAGTTTGCGGAAATAGGACCAGGCGAATTGACGAGCACGGCTGGCTCGCTCGGGGAAGGCGCCGATGACGACGTCGGCCTGCCCGGCAACGAGCGGTTGCAGCAGGGCGCCGATGTCCTGGGGTTCATGCTGGCCATCAGCGTCGAGAGTGATGGCGGTGCGGTAGCCGTGGCGCAGGGCGTAACGCAGGCCGGTCTGGATCGCGCCCCAGGCGCCGAGCTGGATCGTCAGTGGCAACACGATGGCGCCAGCGGCGCGGGCGGTTCGCGCCGTTGCATCCGTGCTGCAATCATCGATGACTACTACCAGACATCCCCACATCTCCCGAACCCGGGCGACGATAGCGCCAACCGTGGCTTCCTCGTTGTAGGCGGGGATGAGGGCGATGGGACGCTCCAGGGCAACCATAGGCGGCGCGCTTCAGTCCGCCGGCATTCGGGTAGGGTCGGTGTATACCTCGATGCCCAGCTTATCGGACAGGCCGGCGGCGCGCGGGTCGAGAAACGGCGTGATGACCAGCCGGAGGTTGGCTTTGCGCTGGTGCTTGCGTTCGTAGAAATCCACCTTGCGCAAGAAGATGCACACCCAGGTCTTGCTCATCGAGGAGGCGAAGTTGAGAATCCACTGGCGGAATTCGAGCTCCTCTCGCAGCCATGCGGGAAGTTTCTGGCGCGGGCGGTAGCGCGGTTCCGGGGTAAGGGTGCTCATGGTAGTTTTCCTGGTGCGAATCCACATTCATAGTGTAATTGATCTATGAATCCAGTTCGCTGCGTCGGACGAACCCAGCGTTATCAGAGAGGAGTTGCATACTGCCTTTCGTGATCTGGAAGATCGCAGGTAGACATGAGACTACCTTGCCGATTACATACCATTGCAGGGGTGAATTTTCGTGATCTGGAAGATCGCAGGTAGACATGAGACGGCTTCTTCCCAGCCGCAGCGTTCCAGAAGTTGGCAAACAAACAGACGAAGCCCCAAGAAGAGGATGAAGCATAATTCTTGCGTTCTGGCACAATCTCTATTATCGGTGCCAGAAGATGCACGCGGGTAGCACCACTCGGCCAAGACTGCTCGCCCGTGGCGAACGTGGCGACGCGAGCGAATGGTATTTGGAAAATTGACAACCTGCATAGGAGTGCTATATAGCGCTCTTATACAGGTTGTGGCAATTCCCCTCCTTGGCCAAGGAGGGGTGGCGCGCAGCGCCGGGGTGGTTCGACCGTGGCGATTCCACAACTCAGATAGGAGCGCTATATGATCCGATATGGTAAGCCGCTTGTCTGCTGTCCACGGTGGTTTTATCCGCCACTTCGGCCATGGGGAAAATCCAGCGTATGACCTTATCACTAGCCCCGCCGTGGCCGCTGGGTGGCGACCCGGTTCTTCGCGCTCGCGCTGAGGCGGGCCCGGATCTCCTGGGTGTTCTGGCTCAGAACCTGCAAGTTTTCCCACCAGTTTATTTTGTGGCGGCGCTGCTCTACCGATTGTTCGAACATATGCGCGCCAGGGCCATCCAGCGCCGGGTAGCACGCGCCTCGGAAGCTTCATCCGCTATCCCTCGATTTATTCAACTGGCGCCCAGCAGCGTCCCCGGTGACGGGGTTACGCAATCCATGCTTTATATCGCGGAGTTGCTGGCCGAACTGGGTTACGCCAGCCAAGTCCATGCTGGACGCGTACCTCCGGCGCTGCGCGATCATATTCGCCCTCTCACTGAATTGACGCCTACGTCCGCCGACTGGTTGTTTTATCACCACGCTGTCGGATCGCCCCTCGGCGATTACCTGATCGCGTGGCCTGGGAATAAATTATTGATTTATCATAATATAACTCCGCCTGAGTTTTTTGCTCCGAATCATCCCTGGATCGCTTTGCTGCGGCTTGGGCGCGAGCAGTTGCAGCACTGGCGCTGCGATGGGCGGTTTATGGCGGTGCTGGCGGATTCTCGGTTTAACGCAGATGAACTGCGCCAAATCGGCTATTCACGCGTGGCCGAAATTCCCCTGCTTTTGGATCCGGCCCGCTGGATGCGTATGTCGTGGGACCAGTCACTGGTGGAGTGCCGACGCCACTTATTCACGGTCCTGTTTGTGGGGCGTATCGTCGAGAACAAGCGCCAGATCGAACTGGTCGCGTTGTTCGATGATTTTCGCCGCGCCTGTCCGCGCCCCTGCGAGCTTGTCCTCGTAGGTGATACGTCGAGCCAGGAATACGCGCGACGCCTGCGCGCCGAGATCGAGCGCCGTAAATTGCAAGGCTACGTTACCCTCGCCGGGCGATTGCCTGATTCCGACCTGGTGGCCATATATCGCTCTGCCGATGCCTACGTTTCCCTGAGCGCTCATGAAGGATTTGGGATGCCGTTGGTGGAGGCGGTTGCCCTCGGCGTCCCGGTCCTGGCCCAGGCAGCGGGTGCCGTGGCGGAAACCTTGGGGTCGGAAAGCGAGATCTTTCCACAGGGTGCGTCCGAATCTATCGTCCAGGCGTTGCTGCGACTGGCCACTGACCCGAACGAATCCGAGCGGGTGCGCCAGCGCCAGCGATCCGGCCTATCCCGTTATGAGCGGGCCCGGGTGCGCGGCGATCTGGCGCATTGGTTGGGGACTCTGGGCGTTCCCCCGCCCGGGCATGATCATTTGGTGGGTGTGCCGGGGTTGCAAGAGGAGTGGTTTACTCGTGGTGGTCCAGCGCCCGAAAGCCATGATGCTTGATTAGTTCGTCGCGTTCCGCCGATTTCAGATCTTCCCGCACCATTTCCCTTACGAGTTCGCGGAAGCTGGTGCGAGGCGTCCAGCCAAGTTGGGTTCTGGCCTTGCCAGGATCGCCGAGCAGAGTTTCGACCTC
>JBDHRD010000078.1:0-13362 GCA_039807425.1 Candidatus Contendibacter sp.
ATCTGGAAGACGTCCACATCGGCGGCGCCCGCCGCCAGCAACTGCTGGTACAGGGCCAGCCGTTCCGTGGCCGAATTGGGCGTCGAGATGAGCTTGACCTCGTTGCCGGTTTTCTTCGCCCAGGCTTCGGTGCCCGTCTTGCAAAACTCGAATTCCTGCCCGACCGCGCCGCAGGAGATGGAGAGGGTCGCGGCCTGGGCCACGCTGGCGCCGGCCAGCGCCGCGCCGAATGTCATGGAGACCAAGAGACTGACAGGCTTGCTATTTTTCATGCTGATACTCCTCAACAGTGGTTGTTATATTTCGAGTTGTTGCGTAATGCGATTCATGCAGGGTTTGCGCGGAAAATCATTTCGCGGACCAGGATTTTCCTTAACTTAATTGGAGATGCGCCCTGCATTCAGGGTAAGTATGGCTGTTTTTTTCGTTTCGTCCCTCGCTGGAAAGATGGCTCGTAACAGTGCCCGGAAGACGTCTCGTGGTCGTCGACCAGCCTTAGCGCCAACGATAGACCCGCGCCTCGTAGGGCCGCAGGGTCAGCCGCTGGATGTCCTCGCCGGCTGCCACCGGATAATTGCCGATCAGCAATTCGCGGTCCATGGGACGAAGGTGAGGGGGCAGGGCGAAGACAGGGTTGTCAGCGCTGAAGTTCAGGATTACCAGCAGGCGCTCATCGCCGAGGGTGCGGGTATAGGCGTAGATTTGTTCATGGGTCTCGTACAGCAGGTCGTAGCGGCCATGGACGATGACGGGGTGCTCGCGGCGCAGCCGGATGAGTTTTTGGTAGTAATAAAAAATCGAGTTGGGATCAGCCAGCGCCTGCTGGACGTTGATGTCGGGATAATTGGGATTGACTTTGATCCACGGGACGCCAGGGGTGAAGCCGGCGTTCTCGCTATCGTTCCACTGCACCGGGGTACGGGCGCTATCGCGGCTCCTGGCGTGGATCACCGCCATGACGACTTTTGGGTCGATACCTTTCTCTTCCACGAACTCCCGGTACATGCGCCGCGTCTCCACGTCTCGATAGTCGTCGATGGTGGGGAAAGCGACATTCGTCATACCGATCTCTTCTCCCTGATAGACATAGGGGGTGCCTTGCAGGGTGTGCAGGAAGGTGGCGAGCAGTTTGGCCGACTCCATCCGATAGCGGCGGTCGTCGCCGAAACGCGAAACGGCGCGCGGTTGATCATGGTTGGAGAGATACAAACTGTTCCAGCCCTTGCCTTCCAAATCCTTCTGCCAGCGGGTCATGATCCGCTTCAGCTCCAGCAGGCTCCACGATTTGGAACTCCAGCGGGGCGAATCGCTGGAGCCATCCATGTCCATTTCGACATGCTCGAACTGAAACAGCGTGTTGACAGGTCCATTCTCCTCATGCGTAAGGTGGAGGCCATGCTCGGTGGTGACCAGCCCGGTTTCAGCGACCGCGAAAATATCGTAATGCGAGAGTACCCGCCGCTTCATTTCACCAAGAAATTCCAACAGGCGCGGCCCGTTGAACACGTGCGGACCGGGGAACTGGTAGCGGTTGGCGGTCTTGACGGGCGCATCCGGCAAGCCGGGGGCTTTGGAGATCAGATTGATGGCGTCCATGCGAAAGCCGTCGATGCCTTTTTTCAGCCACCAGTGCATTATCTCGTGGACCGCTTCGCGAACCCGGGGATTTTCCCAGTTCAAGTCCGGCTGCTTTTTCGTGAACAGGTGCAGGTAATACTCGCCCGTCGCCTCATCGTATTGCCAGGCCGAACCGCCGAACAGCGACACCCAGTTGTTGGGTTCACGTCCGTCCTTGCCGGAACGCCAGATGTACCAGTCGCGGTAAGGGTTGTCCTTGGACCGGCGTGACTCGACAAACCACGGGTGTTCGTCGGAAGTATGGTTGACCACCAGGTCCATGAGCAGCTTCATGCCGCGCCGGTGCGTCTGCTCCAGCAAGTCGTCGAAGTCCGCCATGGCGCCGAACTCGGCCATGATGGCGTGGTAGTCGCTGATGTCGTAGCCGTTGTCGGCGTTAGGCGACGGGTAGACTGGGGACAACCAGACCACGTCGACCCCCAATTTCTGGAGGTAGTCGAGCTTGGCGATGATGCCATGCAGGTCGCCGATGCCGTCGCCGTTGCTATCGAAAAAGCTGCGAGGATAGACCTGATAGACGACACTTTCCTTCCACCATTTCCTGTTCATCTCGACGCTCTCGGATTCAAATTGAAGGCGGCGCGGCTGTTAAATCACGCCGCCGTTGGTGCGTCAGCACTGGGGCATCAAAAATCAACAACACCGGGTCTTGGACGGGCGATTTGGCGAAGATGCCTGTCGGACGCGCAACGACCATTCGGCAGAAAAATAAATTCATTGCCTTACGTTTATCAAAGATCAATTGCTTATCGACTGGCATGTTGATCCCGGCCACTCCAAACAAACCCCGGCTTACAACGATCTGGCCAGGCGGAAACCCCCATCGAGGTGACGCCTCGACGGGGCGTTCCGGTCGCGGTGCGCGGTACGGGCCCACGCCGGTCGGTAGAACCAGGACCCCCCCCGGACCGCCATGGAATCCGTGGCGCCTTTTTCCGCGCATTGAGTCTCGGCGCCCCCATACTTGCCGTCATAAGCCGAACAGGTCCATTCCCAGGCGTTCCCCAACAGGTCCGCCAGGTTCCAGGCATTGGCCTGAAAGGCGCCCACCGGCGCCGCATACCAATGTTGATCAGCGCATTGATGCTTTACCGGCCAGGCATGGCCTCCCGGACCTTCGGTTCGATCGGCAACATTGGCGTATCGGCAGGCTCGATCCGGGTCGTCGCCCCAGTACCGCGCGCTCGTCGTCCCCGCCCGCGCCGCATATTCCCATTCCGCTTCGGTCGGCAGTCGATAGCTTCGCCCCGTCTGCTGGGAGAGCCAGACCGCATAGGCCACCGCATCGTTCCAGCTCACACAGACCACTGGATGTGCATCACTGGGTTCATAGCCCGGCTGACGCCAGTCCACCCCCTCGCGCCAGCCCCACCTGCCCTCGGTGGCGCTCCAGGCATAGCAACCTTTCTCTCCAATGTTACGCTCCGCCTCCGTCCGGTAGCCGGTGGCGCTCACAAACCGGTTGAATTCTCCCACCGTCACTTCGTACTTCCCGATCTCGAAAGCCTCGACACAGACCCGATGGTAGCGTTCATCCTCGCTTCGTCCCTTTTCCGAGGCTGGGCTGCCCATCTGGAAGCAGCCGCCGGGAAGCGGCGCCATCTCGGGCTGGAGCGAGAGACCGATTACCGCTGCCGCCGGCGCCTCCACCACCGGCATCTCCACAGTCGGGGGCTTCACGACCGGCGGCATCTCCACAGCCGGCGGCTTCACGACCGGCGGCGCCTCCACAGCCAGGGGCTTCACGACCGGCGGCGCCTCCACAGCCGGGGGCTTCACGACCGGCGGCGTCTCCACTATCGATGGCGGCATAACCGGCACAACCGGGGATTCGGGTCGCTTTGGTGGGAAGCGCAACCCGATCCACGCGCCACCCCCCACCAAACCGATCAACGCCACGGCAACCACCGCCACCCGCCAGCGCCGGTTCGACTGCGTCGGTTGTTGCTCGCCAACCCGCGGCTTCAGCGGCACGAGGACCGTCTTCTCTTCGTCCGGCAAAACCGGTTCCAGCCGCTGTTCCGGCGGTGGCGGTTCCGCGCGCTCTTCCGCCGCCAAAACGGCTTCCAGTCGCTGCTTGAATTCGGCCATCGACTGCAACCGCTGCTCCGGTTCCACCGCCAGCGCAGCACCCAGCGCCGCGTCGAGCGCCGGGGGTAACTCCGGGACGAAATGGCGAGCGGGTTCCAGCAAATCCGGTTGCTGGAGCAGATCATTTTGCTTGCGATCCAACGCGGGGGGCGGCCGTTGCGCCGTCAGCATGAAATAGAGCGTCGCCGCCATGCCGTAGACATCGGTCCACGGCCCCTGCCGGTTCAGGTGGCCGGCCAGGTATTGTTCGTAGGGCGCGTAGCCTCTGGTAAAGACCAGCATGCTGCGGGTGTGGCTGCCGGTCACCTGCCGCGCCGTGCCGAAATCCAGCAGAATCAGCCCCTCGTCGGTCCGATACAGGTTGTCCGGTTTGATGTCCCGGTGCATGAACCCGGCGTCGTGCACCTTCCGCAATCCATCGAGTACTGGCAACACCAGTTCGACCGCCGCGCGCCACGGCAGGTAGCCGCCCGGTTGCCGTTTCAGGTGGGTGGCCAGATTCTCGCCTTCCAGGCAGTCCATCACCAGATAGGCGGTCCCGTTCATCTCGAAGTAGTTCAGGACCCGCACCAGGTGTGGATGCTTCATCTGGGCCAGGGTGCGCGCTTCCTTCAGGAAGGTTCTCAGCCCTTCGCCGAACAGTTCCTCATCCTCGCGCGAATTCAGCACCACCGTGTTCCGGTCGGTGGAGCGTCCGACCAAATCGCCGGGATAGTATTCCTTGATCGCCACCTTCATGTGCAGCTTCAAGTCAAAGCCGCGATAGGTGATACCGAACCCGCCCTGGCCCAGTTTTTCGCCGATCACATACCACTCCAGTTGTGTGCCGACCGGTAACAGTGCGCCAGACCGATTCGCGTCGAGATGATATTCGCAGATCGGACAAGCGGCGGCCGTCTCCCCTTCGCGCGGATGAAAACACCCAGGACAAGTCACTGGGCTAAGGCTGGTCACTTCATCCAGTGGCCCGGTCATAGGGTTAATCTCCAATAAGTTATCCTGTGGATCAGTTGGCTAACCTACCTGCCATGGGGCGCTAACCCACCTGCTATCCCGTGGTGGGCTTTCACCCTCGATCATCCGCCGCTGCCGGTTGGGCTGCGCCACTTCCAGGCCGTCACCACGCTGGCTGCTTGCAGCGCTGGCATCGCTTCCCGCACCTGCTCTCCTCTGCCGGTTGTGGAAATTCCTCTTGTATGCTTGAGGCTTGGTCGAGTTTCCGAGAACGTGGTAGCGCGATTCCCCTCTGGGACCTTGGATCCTGTCAAGGAGCTTGAAGCGCCACATTCCGGTTTTTGTGAACCTGAAGCCCGAACAGTTGATGGGCTTTAAAGCCGTATCGTGCAAGGTGGGGATAAGGAACACACGATGATCAAGAACCAATTGACCGTTGCCGTTGAACCAGCCCTCCATCCACAAGCGCACAGGGCCGAAACCGGCGAGGCGATCCCGGCCGCCGGCGCCCCGCCGGCGCCCGTCGACGCGCGGCCGTTGGTATATTGGGTGGGGATTGAGATCGCCAAGGCGTCTCTGGACGTGGCGATCTGGCCCCCCCAGGAACGGTTGCGTGGGACGCGCGATGAGGCGGGTTTGGCGGAGTTGATCGCCTGGCCGCAACCCCGGCCCCCGACGCTGATCGTCCTGGAAGCCACCGGCGGGTTGGAAACCCTGGTTGCCGGGATGTTGATCGAGGCGCAGTTCCCCACCGCCGTCATCAATCCCCGTCAGGCCCGGGATTTTGCGAAGGCCCTGGGCTACCCGGTGACGGCGGTGACGGTGCTGGCGGCGTTGCCGAAACTGGGCACGTTGGATCGCCGCGAAATCAGCGCCTTGGTCGGGGGCTGCCCGTTGCACCGGGATTCGGGTCAGTCTCCGTTCACCGCATCCTACAGCTTCATTCCAGCCTACCCGGTAAAAGTCAAAATCTACCAGGAATTGGTATTAGGCCGCGTCACACGAGGAGCCCTCCGCGAAATGACACCCCGACAACAACGAACAGAACCGAGACGACCGTGACCAGGTAGACCCTGCGAGCCAAGGCGGGAAGAGTCTGCGCGCTGAGCCGAGGAATGATGCGAAGGCGTGCGTCGAGCGCCGTGAGGACGGTAACGCCCAAGAGCAACAGCTTGAACGCAATGAGCCGCGCGGGAGGACTGGAGGCGGCGAACCATGCGGCCACGTCGGGAACGAGCGTATGGGCCAACCATAGGCCGCTGACCACTTGCACGACCAGAGCGGGCATACCGATACGCTCAAACCCGGACTCGAAGGCAAGGAGGATCTGGGGGTCTCTAGCCTGCAGGGCGCGGGGAAGCACAGTGAATGCGAGCACCAAGTGCCCGCCCGTCCATACCGTGGCGGCGAGCACATGGAGCAAGAACACGAAGGGGTAGATCTGCATTTCGGTATTGGCACAGCCTAAAAGTGATTATATAGCCCTCCTCTACCGGTTGTGGAAATTCCCCTCCTTGGCCAAGGAGAGGTAGCGCGCGGCGCCGGGGGGTTCGCCCGGGGCGATTCCACCACGCAGGGAGGAGCGCTATATATAGCACTCCTCTACCGGTTGTGGAAATTCCCCTCCTTGGCCAAGGCGGGGTGGCGCGCGGCGCCGGGGGGTTCGCCCGGGGCGATTCCACCACGCAGAGAGGAGCGCTATAGCACCAACGATGCGGTGGATGCGGTTCGTCCCTCACCGCATCCTACGGATCTACGGATCACACGTTCCAATAAAACCTATCGAGAACCGGTATCACCCTGCATTATACCCGCGCCCGGGAACTGGAGCCGTGGCTGGATCGGGTGGCTGTCGGGGGCGCGGTGGTGGTGCAGTTCTGGCTCAAGCCGGGCGAGACGGCGGTGACGCTGAAAGCGAGGGAGGAGCGGGAGGTGGAGAAGATACCGGCGCAGTTGCAGCGGTTTTTGTGAAGTGCTCGCTTGGGAGCGCTCGGCTCAGGCCGGCCGATCGCTCAATTCTTGAGTTTTTTACTGGTAATTTTAGATTTCCGTACTATCGTTTGAACGAGCCACCTCGCGGTCATCCTCGGGTGGTGGGCGATGGGCTAGCTAACGTGCGTGCTTTGTGACCCGCCTAAAGGGCGGAGGAGGACAATACCATGGACCTGATCGCTGAACGGGTCGAGGTGTGGGCCGCCTGCATCGAAGACCAACCCGGCAGCCTGGCTAATATCCTGACGGGCCTGCAGGAAATCGGTGCCAATCTCAACTTCATCCTCGCCCGACGAGAGCCGGACCAACCCGGCCAATCCGTTGTCTATATCACCCCTTTAACCGGCGATGCGGAACTCGAAGCCGCCGCCACCCTGGGCTTCAACCTGACTGGGCGCGTGCATTCGGTGCGGGTCGAAGGCCCGAACCAGCCGGGGATTGCCGCCGCCCTGGCCGCCAAGCTCGCGGCGGCGGGCCTCAACCTGCGCGGGTTCTCGGCGGCGGTGCTCGGGACCCGATTCATCCTGTATATCGGGCTGGATTCGGCCGAGGACGCCGCGAAGGCGTTGACCGTCCTGCAACAGGTCTAACTCGAACTGCTTGGGGCATCCGCAGGCCGACCCCGATAAAATCGGGGTCGCGCTCGGCACGCTCTATTCACGGCGTGTTCGGCGCGACCCCGACGAGGTACGACCCTACGGCGATTTTTACGTAGGCAGTTTTCTCGACAGCGAAGGCAACAAGCCTGATTGACTGACAAAACTCCTCACTCACTGATGGAACCGGAATTAGAAAGATGTACCGCTGAGAGACTGCCTAAAAACTAACTATTTGATTTATATGGCAGTTGATTCAGCTTTCACGTGGCTTTTGGCCATTCAAACCAGATGGAAGCCGGCTCCACGGAAAGTTTTCTTAAAAATCAATGGCGGACTTTCTCCTTGGCCCGCGAAAGTAAATATTCTCTCAGTGCAACCGCTTGGTTATATTCGGCATCACGAGCTGAAAATAAGAGTGTCAGCCGGCCTTTCGCCGCCTCATCAAGGAGCCTCGCCACGGCCTCTGGTTGAGTATCAAGCTCCAAGAAGTAACGGCTCTTGAATGCCCCCCACATCGATCGGTCGTGGCCAAACCACTTTCGCAAGGCCCCGCTCGGCGCCACGTCCTTCAACCATAAGTCGGCCTGTACTTGCTCTTTCGTCATTCCACGCGGCCACACCCGATCGACAAGAACACGAAAGCCATCGTGCGGATTGACGGGCTCGTATACCCGTTTCGTTCGAATATTCGTCAAACATTCCAGTTCAGCGATGGGCGGCGCAGCGGACCGTCCGTTGCAACCGGTTGTTGGGCAGCAAGGTCCAGTCATTTTGGCTCTCGCCCTCCACGGTCCGCGGCTCCCCGAGACTCGACGTTGACTTCCTCTACCGCCACTGTTTCTACACCGGCGGTCTGACGGGGCGCGTCGGCGCTCCGGGCGCGTGGGCTGACGTAGTCGCCGACCTGGGTGCGGAAGGCGACGTTCATCCGGTTCCAACCGTTGATTGCGATAATCGCCAAGGTCAGGTCGACCAGGGCCTTCTCGTCGAAGTGCTCGCGCACGTCAGCGTAGAGCGCATCGGATACCTCCTGCGTGGCGATCCGCGTGATCGCCTCGGTCCAGGCCAGCGCGGCACGCTCGCGCGCGCTGTAGCACGGAGCCTCGCGCCAGACTGGAAGCAGGTACAGCCGTTGCTCGGCCTCGCCAAGGGCACGGGCGTCCTTGGAGTGCATGTCGAGGCACCAGGCGCAACCGTTGATTTGCGAGGCGCGGGACTTGACCAACTCCAGCAGCGATTCCTCCAGACCGCTCTGATGAATCTGTTGTTCGGTATGGATCATGGCCTTGAACGCTTCAGGTGAAGCAACTTTGTAGTCGAGTCGCTGACTCATCGGGTGCCTCCCACGGTATCTTCGGGATTCACAAACAGACGTTTCCTTATCCTGAGTCTCGAACCAGTGGCAAGCGAATTAGCGCATCCGCTGGAGCGAGTTATACCGTTTCTCGATAGGTTTTATTGGAACGTGTGATCCGTAGATCCGCAGGATGCGATGGGGGACGAACCGCATCCACGGCATCGTTGGTGATCGATGCGGTTCTCTTCGTTCACCGCATCCTACGGCTTCATTCCAGCCTACCCGGTAAAAGTCACAATCTACCAGGAATTGATATGAGATGGCTCTATAACCCGGCCAGTTGCCGGGGCGGCGTTCTGCGCCTGCACGACGCCCACGCCCGGGAACCGGAGCCGTGGCTGGATCGGGTGGCGGTCCGGGCCGATGGTCACGCCTTTTTGATCAGGCCGATCAGGAACAGCAGCACCACGGCGCCAACCGTGGCGGTCACAATCGAGCCAAGCAAGCCGCCAGCGGCCAATCCCAGCAGGCCGAACAGGAAACCGCCGACCAGCGCGCCGATGATGCCGACGACGATGTTGCCGAGCAGGCCGAAGCCGCCCCCCTTCATGATCAGCCCGGCGAGCCAGCCGGCCACGGCGCCGATGACTAGAAAAATGATCAGACTTTGTACGTCCACGGTAAACTCCTCTTGGGTGGGGTTGACGATCAGCCGTTCGATCCGGGGGTTGACGTTCCCGCCTTCGAATCGGCATTCGGGGAGGCCGGGGCGGTTCCGCCGGCCGCCAGCGACTCCATGAACTGGTGCTCCGCCGCCAGCCAGAACTCCAGCGCCGACCGCTGCTGGTTCTCCGCCGTCTCCCAAAGCTGGTAGGCGAGCTTGCGAATCTGCTCCAGATAATTCACCGGCGAGAACGTCTCGAAGGCCTTGGCCAGGACTTGCTCTTGGCCGAGCCCGGTGCCGGCGGCGCGCGCCGCCGATTCCGCCACGCGGCGCAGGTGCTGCTCGGCGGCCAGCCAGTAGTCCAGCGACCGATCGCGTTGTTCGGCGCTGGCCGCCCACATGCCGCAGGCGAGTTCGCGCACGCGATAGCGATACAGGGCGCCCAGGGCCGCGGGCCAGGCCGCGGCGCTTTCGACGGCGGTGGTGGTGGCGGTATTCGCCCGCCGGATTGAATCGGCCATCAACTCAATAACCATTTGCTCCGCCATCGCCCAGAAGTCCAGCGCCGTCTGACCGAAGTTGCGGCCGGCTATTTGCCAGATGTGATAGGCGAGTTTGCGGATATCGTCTTCCAGTTCAGGTTCCATAAAGGGGTTATCCTGGGGTTGCGGGCCGGTGGAACCCGCGCATCTTACTGGTCGTGGAAGTGCTGGACCGCCATGGCCGCCAGGGCGCGGTTAGATGCCTGGAAGTATAGTTAGTATCCCGCCAATTTCCATTGATGGGTCACTTGCGCGGTCTGTAACTGATAGATTCAAGTTACGGAGTGCCGCGATGAACAAGTGGCTGGCGGATACACTGGTGGTGTTGGGGCTGGTGGAGGACCTCAGCACGGAGACACGGGCAATGCCTGGTTCGACCGTGGTGATTCCACCACTCAGAGGGGAGTGCTATAGGAATCCCGCTCGGATTGTCAAAGGACATCCTTCTTTTCCTCTGTTCCCTGTTCGGTTCGCTGCTGAGCCTCTTCGGCCTTTTTCTGGACAGCCTCGGCCACCTTTTCTATGACGATCTCTTCGACCTTCCCTTGGAGCTTCTTCGCCTGCACGCCCTGATCCTGAACAGCCTCCGCCACCTGTTGCTGGACCGTTTCGAGGACCTGGGCAACGACCTTCTCGGCCACCTCTTCGTGGACCTTCTCGGCCACCTGGACAGCTTCCGGTTTTTCCGTCTCCTTGGCGACCTCGGCGCTGACCTCTGTCACCGCAGCCATCCCCTTTTCCAGGACCTTCTCCGCCTCGACTCCTTTCAGTCCGTGCATCAGGAAGGCAATGACGCCGGTCCAGCCGGTCTGATGGCTGGCCCCGGTTCCTTGTCCGGTATCCCCATGGAAGTATTCGTAGAACAGGACGTGGTCGCGCCAGTGCTCATTGTTCCAGCGGCTGTGATTGCCGTGGGCCGGCCGGTGGCCTTCCTTATTGCGGATGAACAAACGCGACAGCCTTCGCGCAAGTTCCTGGCTCACCTCCAGGAGATTCATCTGGCGGCCCGAACCCACCGGACACTCGACCTTGAAGCCGTTTCCCAGGTGGGCATACTGATTGGCCAGGGCAAGGATTAGCATGAGCTGCATCGGCATCCAGATGGGGCCGCGCCAGTTGGAATTTCCCCCAAACATCCCGCTATCCGAGTCGCCGGGGACATAACCGACCCGGTACTCTTGTCCGCCGGCGTTGAAGATATAGGGATGCTCCGCGTGATAGCGCGACAGCGAGCGAATCCCGTAGGGGCTCAGGAATTCGTTCTCATCGAGCATGTAGCCAAGTATCCGGCGGAGCTTGTCCGGGTTGACCAGGGAAAGGATCCGGCTGCCGCCCGCCCCCACTTCCAGGGGAACCGTGAGAATCGCCGCCATGTACGGGTGCCGTTCCAGGAACCACTGTGCTTGCTCGAAGAAGCGGGGCAACCGTTCCCGCAGTTCGGCCGGCAACACCGTGGTCGCCGCCAGCGGCAGCAGACCCACGAGTGAACGGACCTTGAGCGGGACCCCGTTCCCGTCGGGAAAGCGCAGCACATCGTAATAGATGCCGTCCTCCTGGTTCCAGAGCTTGACCCCCGTATAGCTCTGGTTGTCCATGGCCGAGGCGATCCATAGGAAGTGCTCGAAGTATTTCAGCGCCATGGCCTCGTAGTGGGGGTCGTCCTCCAACGCGAGTTCGACCGCGATCTGGAGCATCACCGATGCAAAGAACGCCATCCAGGCGGTGCCATCCGATTGCTCCAGATGACCCCCCGTGGGCAGCGGGCTGCTGCGGTCGAAGACCCCGATGTTGTCCAGACCGAGGAAGCCCCCCGTGAAGACGTTGTTACCATCCGGGTCCTTGCGGTTCACCCACCAGGTGAAGTTGAGCGACAGCTTCTCGAAGCAGAACTTGAGGAAGGCAAGGTCCCCGCGCTCGCGCAACTGCTTCTCGTAGCTATAGACGGTCCAGACCGCCCACGCGTGCACCGGGGGATTGACGTCGTTGAAGTTCCACTCGTAGGCCGGCATTTGGCCGTTGGGGTGGAGGTAATGGTGGCCGAGGAACAGCCGCAGTTGCTCCTTGGCGAAATCGACGTCCACCAGCGACAAGGGGATGGTGTGGAAAGCAAGGTCCCAGACGGCGTACCAGGGATACTCCCACTTGTCCGGCATGGAGATGACGTCCGCGTTGTACATGTGGATCCAGTCCTTGTTGCGGACCCGGGCACGTACTCCTTCCTCGGGCTTGTCGCCATGTTCCCGCAGCCACTCGGCGAGGTCACAATAGAAGTACTGCTTGCTCCAGAGCATACCGCTCAGTGCCTGCCGCATCACGTGCGCTTCATCCTTGGTCAGCGAATCAGGGGTGATGGCCTCGTAAAAAGCGTCCGCTTCCGATTGCCGGGCGTTGAAAGGGACCTCGAACGCGTCCCCGAACGGAGCCGGCAGTCGCTCGGGCGACTGGTCCGTCAGCCGTAGTCGGATCCTCTGGCTCCCCCTCGCTGACACGGTGAGTCGGTAGTGGGCCGATGCCTTGGTGCCGTGCAATTCCGGGTTTACAGCATTCTCGTTCCCTTGAACGACGGCGTGGATGATGCCGTCCTTGCAGTACGGTTGCTGATTGGGCTGATTGAAGGCCCGCTGGGTATTCGTTTCATTTTCGGTGAACAGCAGATCGACCACGCCTTCACAGTAAAGAAAGCGTTCCCCAAGGAGGCGATGCCGGGCGGTGATGGCCCTGACGTCGGTACTGGCAGCGAGGATCTTCAGCTCTGGTTTCTCTTCCTTGCGATGCCACGACCAGGTGTTGCGAAACCAAAGGGTGGGCAAGACGTGAATCTCGGCCGGTTCGGGTCCCCGATTGCAGACGGTGATCTGGATCAGCAGGTCCTCCGGCTCCGCCTTGGCGTACTCGACGAAGACATCAAAATACCGGTCCTCGTCGAAGATGCCGGTGTCGAGCAGTTCATACTCGGCGGCCTGTTTGTCGCGCGTCCGGTTGGCTTCGATGATGGACTCATACGGGTACTCGGTCTGCGGATATTTGTAGAGATACTTCATGTACGAGTGAGTGGGTGTGCTGTCAAGGTAGAAGTAATACTCCTTGACGTCCTCGCCGTGATTACCCTCGCTGTTGCTCAGTCCGAACAATCGTTCCTTGAGAATGGGATCGCGCCCGTTCCACAACGCGAGCGCGAAGCAGAGCAGTTGGCGGTCATCGGAGATGCCGGCGAGCCCGTCCTCGCCCCACCGGTACGCACGGTACTGCGCTTGATCGTGGGTGAAGTAATTCCAGGCGTCCCCGTTGGCGCTGTAATCTTCGCGTACGGACCCCCACTGCCGCTCACTCAGATACGGACCCCATTTCTTCCAGGCCGCTCGTCTTTCGCGGTCTTCCTGGAGCCGGGCCTGTTCCGCACTGAGTTCATTGGTCTGGTTCGCCTGCATGGTCGTTCTCCTTTCGTTTAAAGGATCTCAGTCGAAATGGAACACGCCTGGTCGGAACAAGCCTGGGTCGAACCAGGCTAAGAGGCTGTCTAAAAACTAAGTATTTGATCTATATGACAGTGGATTTGGCTTTCACGCAGTTTTTGGCCATTCAAAC
>JBDHRD010000079.1:0-13273 GCA_039807425.1 Candidatus Contendibacter sp.
CAAGCTTCGAAGACAGATTGACTTTCTTGATGCGATGCCGCAGCTGGTAGCGGCCTATAGTAATGCAATAGTAGTGGATGAAGGAGGTAATCTGAGAGGTGGATTCAATAAACAAATTCCTTCATCTTTTGGTATGGGATTTCTTTTGCGCAAGGGAAATTTTCTTTGTCATAGTAGTCTTATTTATCGCGCTAAATTTAGTAGTTATATTTTAGCTATATCGCCACCGTTTATCGATTATCAAGTTCATCTAATATTAGCACAACAAGGAAAACTTGGATATATAAATTCTGCACTCGTCGGCTATCATGTTGCATCAACAACCTCTATGACAGTGCTTAAGGTTGATCATGTTCGCGATCTTTATTGGCAGGCATTAATGAGTGTCGAAAAATCGCCACAACTAAACCAAGACATCGGTTCGTCCATGGCTCAATTTTTATTTATTTCGCTTTGGAATTTGATCAGTATGAAAAAATTCTCTTCTATTTCTTCACTGTGGAAAACAGTGACCGCAGTTATTCCTATTTCAATATACAAGTTTTTGTATTTATTTTCATACTTTTTTTTCGAACATCTATGGTTTAAGTCGAAAAATTTTTTATGTATCAAGATACTGCGGCGACCCCTGAAAGTCTATTTTGAAAGATGATGTAGACTGAGGATATTAAGTGTGAGTGTTTTGGCAATTATCGTAACGTATTATCCAGATCAGCAGACCTTGATACGCTTGGTAAAATTGTTATGTTCTCAATCAGATGCAGTACTTATAGTCGATAATACTCCTGCCAAGGATGATAGAGTTTTTATTTTTCTGGAAAATGAATGGAGTAATTATCAAAATTTGTGTATTGTTCGGTTGGGCGACAATTTTGGGATTGCTACAGCATTGAATATCGGGATTAACGTTGCACTTTCAGAGCAATATTCTCATATTTTATTGAGCGATCAAGATAGTATACCTGACGATGAGATGATTTCCGGTCTTTTGAGAGCAGAGGCAGAGGTCTCAGCAACTGGTGTCAAAATTGGAGCAGTCGGTCCTGTCTATGTTGATGAGATTACAGGAGTGCGCTTTCCATTCCAAGTTCACGAACCTGGGCGTTTTTTCTATTCGAGAAAACAAGTTGATGATGAGACTCCTAATATATCGACACTTTCTTTAATTACATCTGGAATGCTTATCAACACTCGAGTTCTGCAATTAATTGGTGGTATGCGAGATGATTTTTTTATTGATTATGTCGACGTCGAATGGTGTCATCGTGCTATTACAAAAGGATATCAAATTATCGGAACTATTTATGCCAAAATGCAGCATAAAATGGGTGATAGACGCCTTAAGTTCTGGTATTTCGGATGGCATGTTACTAATGGCTATGGCCCAATTAGGCTTTACTACAGGTTCAGGAATTTTATTTATCTTCTGCGCTTACCCTATGTATCCATACGCTGGAAGATTCGAGCAAGCTGGTATTGGTTGGGAATTTTTTATGCGCACCTATTCTTCGCGCCAAGTAGACTCGTGAACCTCAGAGCAATGCTAACCGGACTTCTACATGGTTTATTGGGCAGGATGGGTAAATGGGATATCCAATAATTATGAAGATAAAAATATTTAATATGGAGTCCCAAATACGCCGGCTTTTATACCGATTTGGGTGGCCTAAAAATCATCGTTGTATAATCTGTGAGTATCAGGTTTTTGGATTCTTACCTTATCGCAGCGGTTTTCACACCTATCCCCCATTGATAGCGGCTTTACAGATAGTGGGCAGCGATATCGATCATTTCGAATGTCCCCAATGCGGTGCGCATGATCGCGAGCGGCATTTATTCATGTACATGCGCGCTACTAATTTATTTGACTCACTGTCAAAAATGGCAGTATTGCACTTTGCGCCTGAGCGCCGTTTATCCCGACTTATTTCAGCGACAAATCCCGTGCACTATATTAAATGCGATTTATATCCGCAAACCACGGATATTGAGAAGATGGATATATTAGCAATTCCCTATCCTGCGGGAAGATTTGATCTGGTCATTGCCAATCACGTTCTGGAACATGTAGCCGATGATCAAGCCGCACTGGTAGAAATTCATCGGGTTCTCAAACCAGGTGGTCACGCCATTCTACAGACGCCCTACAGTGCCAAACTACATCACACGTGGTCTGACCCTGGTATTGATACTGATGCTGCTCGATTACAAGCCTATGGCCAAGGGGATCATGTTCGACTGTTCGGTCGGGATATTTTTGAAAGATTTACCTCAGTGGGACTGGAATCATGTGTTAGCACACACGATCAACTACTTCCAGAATATGATCCCAAAAAATATGGTGTAAATGCGAAAGAGCCATTTTTCTTGTTCAAGCGCCCGACTTAAAATCATGCCGCTGACTACAACACCAATGAAATGTCGATGAAGGAAGAAGCCCTGATGATGCCTACCAAGCAGACACAAAAAGTGATTCTGCCTTATTGGAAGGAATTTTGTAACTTCAATAAAGCTAATGATTCCATCGTCAAACCTGATACGTTGGCAAAGCTTAACCGGTTCCGCGCCCGCCATCGGTTAGCAACCAAGTTGGTTGGCCTTCATGCCGAAGGTTTTTCCGAACAAACTCTGAGGGGATATACAGCGGGAGTTCGATTGATTCTGGCTTATTCAGCAGCCGAAATACTTGGAAATGCACTGAATAAGTCCGTGGCTGAATGGGAGATTAATGAACCTCAGCTTGCTTTATCACTTCGGAAAGTTTTGAGTCGGGCCGGCGCTAGCAAAGACACCCTTTTTTCCAAAGAGCAGATCAAAAGTCGTTTGGATGATTTTCTGAAAGGAACAACCGATGGTGTCAGAATTGCCGCCACCGCCCTCAGAATCATGATCGCTCATGGCAGTTTCACCCCCAGTGGGACCGACTCACTCACGGTCAAAGGTGCTCAGGCCATTTCGCAATTGACCGATCTCATGCTAAAAACAGCAGAAAAGCACTTTGCTAATTACGTGACTACAGAAATACCTAAAATGATTAGGTGATTTTAGTCAACCCATACCTCAAAAAATTAGCGTACCTCTGGTAAACCATGTTTCAACAACGCCGTCAACTTATGCGGCATCCACTGAAATACTGCCCAGAACTGCCGACAATTCAAACGCCGACTCCGCTGAATCTCCCTCCGCAACCGCCATAATCGACGCCCTTCCCGACCCAGCGCCACCAATACCGGCCAGTAAATTCTCGCCAGAAAGCGCGAGTCACGCCTGATCAGCGACAGCAGCGCGCCTTCCAGCAACAACACCAGCAAGTGTAGCGGAAACACCACCTGAAACATGGGTGAGGGAAAAGTCAGCGCCATCACAAACGTCTTATTACGCTCCGACAGCGCCCGGCGGCGAAAGGTCGTCGCCAGTCGCCCCGCCATCACCTTTCCCCCACCGAAACTGTTCCCCACCTGATGTCGATATCCCGACCAGCCGAGCGCCCGTACCGGATAACCCGCCAACCGCGCCCGGCAACATAAATACAAGTCCTCGCCAATACTGCCGAACCACTCCGGGAACTCACCCATTTCCTCCCACAGACTTCGTGGAATCCACAGACAAGCCCCAATCACCATACCCACCTCGCACCGCTGCCGGTCCAAATTAGGCACTGGATTTAGAAATGGATCCAGCAGACTACCGATATCAATCAACTCGCCAGTCGCCGCTTTATACTGTGGCAACCCGAAAATAGCCGGTTTATCCAACTGTTTTGCGGTCTTATACAGTGCATTTAACGCATCGGGGAATAATTCGGCGTCATTATTCAGCAGCAGTAAAAACATGCCCCGCGCTCGCGCCGCCATCCGGTTATTGGCAATGCAAAAACCGACATTCTCCTGACTCTCGATCAGGGTTACCTGTGGATAATGTTGACGGATAAACGCAACCGATTCATCGCTGGAGGCATCATCGTGGACGATGATCTCTACTGGAAAGCTGCAATCCTGGTTCAGCACCGAATCCAGACAAGTAGCCAGTGTAGCCATGCCGTTGTAATTCGCGATGCACACCGAACAGGTCGGCTCAGCCATTGTTATCAATCCGGCAGCCAGTCCAGTCCCAACACTTGCTCGGTTGACCAAAGGCAACATTCGGGAAAACTGGACAATCCCGTTTCCTCGGCCGCTTGGGCGGTGGCATCTTCCCATACGCCTTCCCACCAATCCACGTCTTGAAGATCTGTTTTAAGACTCGGTGTTTTGCTCAGGCGACGGATAATGCCTTTCCGCTGGTTGCGAATCGTCACTTCCCATGACGCGCTCCGGTGGCCGGGTTGGTGCCGCCACTTAAGCAGATGCGCCAACAAGACCGCCATTCGACTGGCCAATTCCCGCTGTTCGCTCTTGCCCACGTCTTCAATCTCGTCCGCCAGATGTTCCAAGTCCAACAAGTCGAACCGACCTGTTTTCAACCATTGGGCTTGCTCGCGAGACCAAGCCACAACATCGGTTTCATAGTCAATCTTTCCAAGCATGGCCGTCCCCTTTGAAACACACACTGATAACCTTCCTCAACTATCCCGTTCACCATCCTCAAGCCAAGCCCACATTTGCCGAATGCCTTCTTCCAACGTGATCTGTGGCGTCCAACTGGTCGCTGCGCGCAACCGGGTCGAATCCAGCACCACACCACGGACATCCACCGACCGCGCCGGCATCCAGCGGACCCGCAGTTCCCGTCCCGTAACCCGCTCCACTACCGCTCGCAAGGTATTCAGCGAACAACCCTCGCCCACTCCAACGTTGTAAACGCCCACCGGAGCTCCCGGCGCCAGCAACCGCCAACAAACCTCGACCCAGTCCTCGACGAATAAATAATCGCGCACAGTTTCGCCATCGCCCCAAAACTCCATGGCTGTACCCCGTCGCGCATGTTCCAGCATGGTGCGGATCGCTCCAAATCCTTCCCGCAACACCTGCCCCGGACCATACACGTTCGAAGGTCGCAACACCGTCACCCGTTCCCCATGTTGCCTGCCATAAACCCGTAAAAATCCCTCCACCGCCACCTTGCCCACACCATGATTGGAGAGCGGCCACAACGGTTGATCCTCCGGTACCGGCAACACCGTCGGATTACCATACAAGGTCCCACCGGAAGACACATACACCAGCCGCGCCGGTTCAAACTCCACCAGGACTTGCAACAACCGCAATGCAGGTAACACATTTTCCTCCGCCTCACGCACGGGCGAAGCCGCCGAACTCCCCGGCGTGGTCGTGGACGCCAAATGCACCACGGTCCGGTAACGCGGCAACAACTCCCGCAGCATCGCTTCATCGTCCAGACTGGCCCGACGGCTGAGCACACCCGGCAGGCCTGGATCGAATGCGCGCCGGCCCACCACGCACACATCCCAATTTTCCCGCGCCAAACGCCGCGCCAAAGCAGTACCGAGAAAACCCGTCCCCCCCAGCAACAGTACGCTTTGCCCGTTCACCCGCACTCTCCCCGCACCGCTTGATAGGCGGCATGATAGCGAGCCGCGCAGTCATCCCAAGTCCCGATGGTATTTTTGATCCACGCCCGCGCCGCCAGGCCCAAACTCTGATTGGCCGCGGGGGACTCCAAATCCCGTAGAGCCGCCGCGAATTCCAAACGCGAATCCACCAAAACGCCCGTTTCCCCGGATCGAATCAAATCCCGATGCGCCGGCAAACCAGACGCCACCACCGGCAGACCCGCCGCCATCGCTTCCAGCAACACCTGCGGCCGGCCTTCATCATGCCGACTCAGCGTCACCAGACCCGTAGCGCGCGGGAACCACTCTTCAAGCAATATCTGGGGATGGGTCGAGCCATGATAGTGGACCCAGTCAGGCACGGTCAGCGTCTCTTGCATCGGCCCGAACAAGTGCAATTGTCGTTGGTCATCGAACAGCCCCTCTCCCCACTCGAACAAATCGCCGATCTTGCGCCGGGTCAACCGGGTCACCGCCAACCACTGGCGCGGTCCCTCCCCTGCGATTCGCCGCTCCACCGCGAACCAGGGATCATCCACTCCAAACGGAATCGGGCGAATTTCCGCCAGATCGCCAAACCGCCGCGCCAGTTCATCGGCCATCCAGTCAGCGTTCGGCGCCAGAATGGCGCGTCTTCCCCGCAGCATCGCCCGCAGCGCAGCCACCATCCCTGGCAAGCGCAGCAGACCGAAATCGTTGCCCAACACGCTGATTACCGCTGGCCGGTCGTTACCCCACAGCGGCAAGGCATTTTGCAACCAATTGACATGAATCGCGTCCACGTCCCGATACCGATGGTAAACCTGATGCAAGCGCCGCAATAAACCCACCGCCGCCATCCATCCCCGCAAGGGATTGGCGCGTAACCGATGAGCAATCCCCCCCGACCGGAGCAACTGGCGCAGCCACTCCGCCTCATCAGTCGAAGTTGCTGAAGCAATGACCCTGGAGTGTTCTCCCGGCGGCGCCCATAACGCCAGCCGCACGTCCTCGCGGCGGGCCAGCGCCTCGGCCATGTTCGCAATAAAGCGCCCTGGCCAATCCTGGCGCGTTTCAGGAAACGAGGTGCTGACCATCAAGACTCGAACAGGCAACGAACGGGTACCGGACGGATCGTGGTTGTGCCACTCAGCGTCGTTAGCCATGCTCGAACACCGCTCGATCACATCATCGGCAAACACGGTTGGCATGGCGTCCCCCTCCTCCAGATGCTTGAGAAAATACAACCACCTGCGAACTCGCTCCCCAGCTCCAGAACCGTCTTGGATCAGGCGTCCCCAACGAAAACTTCTTCCAGCGTTGCTGCATCCAACACTCGCTCCCCCCACACCTCCAACTGCGTCAGTTCCGCCGCCGCCAGTTTCGCCTCCGCCCACGCCGGCAACGCTCCGAAGCGGCGGATCAACAGTCGCCGCAACAGCTTGAGCTCGCCCTTGAGTTCACCCTTGAGTTCACCCTTGAGTTCACCCTTGAGTTCACCCTTGAGTTCACCCTCGGCCTCGCCTTCCGCGAACACCTCCTGATAGAACCGGGTTTGCTTCAATTCAGTATCCAAGCCTAACATTGCCTTGATCTCCTCTCGACCCCATTGAGGGCACCGATACACCAGAATGGTCTCCACGAACTCCAGCGTCTGCTCGAAGGACAGCTCGGCCGGGGGCACCGTCCGCGCTTGCCGCAGCAACACCGCCGCATGCATGACCACCTGCTCCGCATCGTCGATCAACAATTGGATCAAACGCATGCCCATCGTGGTCGCCGGTCGCCCGGCGAAATCCTCCAAATACACCCGCCGCACTTCCGGAAGATTCAGCAAAGAACCGTAATGCCGTTCGTTCAGCCGTTCCACCGCCCGGTTGGGATAAATGACCAGCGCCCGCCATGGATGCGGCGGCTGATATCGATACAGATACAGCAGAATCTCCGCAAAAAAACGAATCCGTCTTCATGCTTCCGCTTTCCCGAAACCACCAAAAACCGCCGAAAACGCAGTCATCATGCTGATCCTCATAATTTATTTCAGAGGTGGCTTCATCCCCCCTGGCAAGCGTTCGATCCCGTCGTCGGCAACCACGGCAGGAGTGTCCTGCCCAGCAAGGTGATGCTGGCGGGGGGCAGCCCAATGGCGAGGCTCATCCCGCCACGTTCGGCGCTGATCCTCCTCGACCCCCTTATAGTGCAGAGCCGAAATTTGCTCCGAGACCAAGCCGATCAGAAACAGCGACAGGGAATAGATCAGCAATACGGCGCTCATGTTGGTGAAGCGCCCCGTGGTGGCATAGGTATAGCCGTAATAACAAACACCAGTCAGGAGGAAAACCAGACTCAGCGGTAAGAAAAACCGCATCGGCGAGAACAGGGCACCGATCTTGAGGATGATCAGCACGAAGCGCGACCCATCCCGCAGCACGCGGATATGGCTTTTGCCGCCGCGTCGGCTGGCCCGGATCGGGACGTAGGCGACCGGAAACCCCGCACGGAAAAAGGCCATGGTGCTGGTGGTGGGGTAGGAAAAACCGTTGGGTAACAGATAAAGAAACTTGCGGAAGTGGCGGGCGCGGGCGACGCGAAAGCCGGACGTCAGGTCGGCGATGGGGTAGCCGGTCATCCAGGAGGCCAGCCGATTGTAAAGATGGTTGGCCAGTCGCCGGCCCAGAGAAGCGTGGGTATCGGCCTGCCGGGCGCCCACCGCCATCTCGTAACCCTCATCGAGTTTGGCGAGCAACCGGGCGATGTCGGCCGCATCGTGTTGGCCATCGGCGTCCATGAACACCAAGACCTCGCCGGTTGCGTGCCGCGTCCCGGTCTTGATCGCCGCGCCGTTACCCATGCCGTAGGGATGGCTCACCACCCGCGCGCCCTGCTCCCGCGCGATCCGGGCCGTCGCGTCGGTCGAGCCGTCGTCCACCACCAGAATCTCGGCTGCCGGCCACAGCGCCGCCAGCCGGGCCAGCACCGGCGGCAGATTGGCCGCCTCGTTCCGGGCGGGCAGGATGATACTCAGGGTGTAGTTCATGAGGGGTCCGGCTGAATTCCGATTCATTCGCCGCAAGAATAGTTCATTTCCACCGATATTGCGCGTTCCCCGAGGAAACGACACCATCCGCCAAGCGGTTGCCCGGATTACGAGCCGCCATGGCCAGCAGGGTCAACCCCGCCCACACTACAGACGGAGGTAGCCACAAAGCTCCTTGGCCAACCCCGGAAGCTCTTCGAGGGTCTCTGTCGGGCTGGTCCCCCGAGACGAACATTCACTCAAATATCGCCTCCAGCGTCGCCACGTTCAGCACCCGCTCCTCCCGCATCAGCAGGGAATAAGCAAGGTTTTATCTGGGGTGGGGTAACGGTGGTCAACCCCTACTCACCGGCGCCCCATCCCCTGCTGGAACAACTCCTGGCCGATTAGAAACCAGGAAACCAAGGGTGGATCTTGCCTTTTGCCAACCGCCTGACCGCTTACTGAAGTCGCTGCTTGGCTTGCAAGCGATTGCCAATGCACCCTTTCATCATCTGTTCGCGAGCCTGGAGCAGAATGCGTGATGACCGACTATGATTCGCCTTGGAAAGACGTGTTGGAGCGCTTTTTCGCCGCCTTCATCGCGTTTTTCTTCCCTGCCGTCCACGCGGGCATCGACTGGGCGCGTGGTTATACTTTTCTAGACAAGAAATTGCAGCAGATTGCGCGGGATGCGCGGCTGGGGCGACGCTACGCGGACAAGCTGGTTCAGGTGTGGTGGCGGAATGACGACGAGGCGTGGGTGCTGGTCCATATCGAGGTGCAGGGCGAGTACGAAGCGAACTTCGCCGAACGGATGTTTACGTACTACGCCCGCATTCGGGATCGCTACCAGCACCCGGTAGTTAGTCTGGCGGTGCTGACCGATAGCCGACAAAGCTGGCGACCGGCGACGTACCGGCAGGACTTAAACTCCGGCATCCCTTCGGTTTAAAGTCTTTGCGCAAGGAGTCTGACCATGCAAGCCATCGAGTTTGAAGCCGTCATCAAAACTACCTGCTGGCCATGGAAACATGAGGCAGAGTATTCGTATCTGGCGCATCCTTCCAAATGGCATCCTTTGCAGTGAGGGTCATCACCTTGACCGACCTATCGGAATTGTACGAGCAAGATTTCCACTCTTGGGCCTTGCAGCACGCTGGGCTGATCCGTGCTGGCCGTTGGGACCAGATCGATCAAGGACACTTGGCCGAGGAACTGGAAGACATGGGAGCCAGCAAGCAACAACAACTGGAAAGTCGGCTGAGAGTGCTTCTCGGACATTTATTGAAATGGCAATACCAACCACACCTGCGCGGTCGAAGCTGGCAAGCCACCGTAAAGGAGCAACGCTATGCCATCATGAGACTGCTACAGAAAAATCCAAGCCTTCAGAGCAAATGGGATGAAACGTTGAAAGATGCCTACCGCTTGGGTGTCTTGCTGGCGGTCCGCGAGACCAATTTGGAAGAATCCACTTTTCCGGAAATCTGCTCTTACACCCAAGCGCAAATTTTGGGTGATGACTACTGGCCTGATTAACCTGGAGGTTTGGGGTGAAATTCCTTATGGAATCTAACCTTTTTGGAGAAGTTTTTGAGTCTGACGTCGAACATCGAACAAATCGTATGAACCCATCCGATCACCCACATGTTGCTCCGCAACGCAGTAAGCGATTGATCTAATTTATTTTCATCTCAAACACGCAGTTTTAGGGAATCTATAAAAACCGAGGCTCTTTGAGAGTTTCCGATATAAAATAGTTAATTAAAAACAATTATTTGCATCATTTTTACCGCACTGCAATACGTTGCATTTTAATTGGGTTTCCAGCGCATTCCGTGGTTATGAGGCATAATTGTGTTTAAAATCATGATGCTAAATTTGGACAGGAGAGAATAAACGGTCCAATCCTGGCATTCTTCGAGCTTTATATATCATTATAAATCAATAAGTTGTAAATACCAGGAATCCCCAAAGAGCCGTTTTATCAATGCAGCGAAAGAAGTTTTGGCGCAGCCCACTAGGACACTACCGACGAGCGCCCTCAAACCAACGGTCGATCTTGTCGGCGTTCAGCAAATTTTCCAGCAACATACCCACCATAACTGCGACATGACTATCTTTAATAAATCGCTCCAAGATTTCGCTAAACATTAAAGGACAACGGATCAGCCAAAAATTATGATATTATACAGTATATTATGAAGGGTCTTAAGAGGACTACGGTGGTCTCTTAATGTTCCATTTGGACCGGGATTAGCCGGGAACGAGCGCCGATCCCACCGTCGCCGCCAGCATGGCCAGCACCAGCGCCCAATCCCACCAGTGGAACCGGTATTCAACCAGCGGCGTGCGAACCGGCCCGCCGAAGCCGCGAGCCTCCAGCGCCTCGGCCAGGTCATCGGCGAAGCGCATCACGCTGACCAGCAATGGTCCCAGCAGGGCGAACCCGTTGCGCAGCATATACAGCCCGTCCAGCCGAATGCCGCGACTCTCCTGCGCCTCGCGCACCTCGCGCGCCAGCGTCGCCATCGTCGGTACAAACCGTAGGGTTCCTTCCAACAGGAACACCGCCTGGGGCGATAACCCACTGGCCAACAGCGACTCGCCCAATTCCTCCGGCGGGGTGAGGGCGAAAAACAACACGCTGGCGGTCACCAGCGCCAATAGCCGCAGCACCGCGCCGGCAGCCTCCTCGATACCTGCGCTGAAGCCGACGATCACCGCGAACAGTAGCAGGGTCGGCCACAGCAGGCGCAGGACCCGCCGCCACTCGCCCCAGTGTCGCCCCAGCGCGATGCCCAGCACCGGCGCGGCGGTCAACGGCAACAAGGCTAGCGGTCGGGTCGTCAGCAGAATCAACCCGCAGCCCAGGAGGTAAACCATCAGCTTGGCGCGGGGATCGTAATCCCGCGCATACCGTTCATCCATCACGCAGCCACCGCCAGGGCAACCGACCGGGCGCGGCGGCACGGTTCGTACCGCGCTAACACCGCCGCTGCTGTGTCGGCATCGGCAGTGATTCGGCCCTCGGCCAGTACCGCCCAGCGGTGACAGAGCGGCCAGGCCCAGCGGGGATCGTGCGTCGCCACGGTGATCGCCAGTCCCTCGGCGGCGCAGTCGGCCAGCAGGGCGCGCAGCGTGGCGCGGGCCAGGGCGTCCTGGCCGGCGGTCGGTTCGTCCAGCAGCAAGGCCCGGGGCCGGGAGGCCAACACCGCCGCGACCACCACCCGCCGCTGTTCGCCGGCGCTGAGCATCTGCGGCGGCCGGTCGAGTAGCGGGTCGAGATTGAAACGCGCACTCAATTGTTCGCACCAGGCCGAATCGTGACGACGCAGGGCGCGTGGCCCGGCAGCCAGTTCGGCGCGCACCGTGGGGGCGAACAACATGTGCGCCGGCTGTTGCATCACCAGGCCCACCGAGCGGGCCAATTCCGCCACCGGTCGCCGCCCGACCGGTTTTCCCAGCACCCGCACCGCGCCATGCTGGCCGCGCAACAGACCGTTGCCGTGCCGCAGCAAGGTACTTTTACCCGCCCCGTTCGCCCCCAGCAGCGCGACGATTTCACCCGCCCGGCTGGTCAGGCTGGCGCCACGCAGCACCGGCTGGCCATCGCGCTCGCACCAGACGTCGTCCCATTCCACCACCGGTTCCGGCGCGGTCGGGGCAGGTAACGGTGGCGCTTCGGGCCAAGGACCGGGCGGCTCCAGCCCCCAGGCGGCCACATTGTCGGCCAATACGGTTTCCGGCGTTCCATCGGCCACTCGCTGGCCCCGATGCAGCACCAGCATCCGGCTGGCGAGATCGGCTACTTCGCCCAACCGGTGTTCGGCGACGATCAGGGTGATGCCGGCGGCGTGCAGGCAGCGCAGCCGTTCGCGCAACTGCTCGGCGCCCGCCGCGTCGAGAAAGGCAAACGGTTCGTCCAGCACCAGCAGCCTCGGCTCCAGGGCCAGCACCCCGGCCAGCGCGACCCGCTGCTGTTCGCCGCAGGACAGCGTGTGCGGCGAGCGGTCGAGCAAATGGGCGACCTGCATCGACTCGGTTGCCGCCCGTACTCGCCGGGCGATAGCGGCGCGGTCCAGGCCCTGGCAGGCCGGACCGAAAGCAAGGTCGCGGGCTACGGTCGTCGCCAGACATTGGGCATCGGGCCGTTGCAGCACCAACCCGACCGTGCGACTCAGCCGGTGCGGCGGTGTCGAACGCGGGTCGGCGCCGGCGACGGTAAGATCGCCGCGCAACTCGCCGCCGTGCAGATGGGGAATCAGACCGTTCAACAGCCGGCACAGGGTGGATTTACCCGACCCACTAGCCCCGGCCAACAGGACGAATTCGCCGGGATCGACCGTGAGCTCCAGGTCGCGCAGAACGGGTTCAGCGGCAACTGGATAGCGGTAGGTCACGCCCCGGCAGGCGATCAAGGCTTCGGTCATTGCCGCTCAGCGCAGGTAGCCGAGCCGCCGCAACACCATCAGGCCCGCAACGCCCAGCGCCGCGCCCACCGCCGAGGACAGCAGAAACGGCAGGATCAATACGGTCAGGGCGATATCCTTGCCCATCAGCCAGGGGGCGACCAGCAACGCCCCGACGGTGGCTCCGATCAACCCGGTGCCGATCACCTCGCCCAGCGCGGTGAAGTAAACGTTGCGGGTGTAGCGATAGGCCAGGCCGGCCAGCACCACCCCGAACACGCTGCCCGGAAACGCCAGCGGCGTGCCCAGCCCCAGCGCGTTGCGGATCAGCGAAGTGACCAGCGCCACCGC
>JBDHRD010000080.1:0-13201 GCA_039807425.1 Candidatus Contendibacter sp.
GGGACGTTCACCGGAGAGATCACAAGGGATGTCCGGTCGCGCCAAAACCCCTTTGGGGATCGGTGTCGGCCGAAAAACGGTGGCGATTATAGGAAAAATCCCCGATGTACGCCAAACGATTATTACCTTGGCTGGCAGGCTTGTGTTCGGACGCGCGCTCGACCGCCTTCAATCGCGGCGCAGGCGGTCCGAAATCGCCACCGGGGTCGGATAAGTCAGCACCAGGTAATAGGTCGAGGCGATGAAGGTCAGCAGGGTGGTCGCCTGCACCAGGTAGGACGCTTCGCGGCCGATCAACTGGCTCTGCTCGGCCAGCACGGCGATCAGCAGGGAAAATTCGCTGACCTGACCTAGCCGCACCCCAACCTCCATGGCGATGCGCGGCCGTTCGCCGGCCCATTGCAGGAAGCCGCGAAACACCCAGGGCTTGGCGACCATCAGCAGCGCACCCAGCAGCAGGGTCGGGACGAACACCGCGCCCAGCATGCCCAGATCAAAGCTCGCACCCAGCGAGAAGAAGAACAGCACCAGAAAGAAATCGCGCAACGGCCGGAGGCTGTCGGCGATGTACAGCGCGATGGGACTGGCCGCCAGCGCCACTCCCCCGATAAACGCGCCGATAGCGTAGGACAGGCCCAGCAACGCGGCCACCTCGGAAATGCACAGGCACCAGCCGATGGCGATCAGGAAGATGTACTCGCGAATCTTGTCGAACTGGCGAATCAGCGGGATCAGCACGTAGCGCGAGGCCAGCCAGGCCAAACCCAGCAGCAGCGGCAGGGTGACGATCAGCAGGCCCAGCCCCTGCAGCGAGGACCCGCGCCCGCCCAGGCCTTCCAGGAGCAGCAATACAGCAATCGCCAACAGATCCTGCAACAACAGGATGCTGATGATGATCTCGCCGGTGTGCTGGTGATGGAGGGTACGGGTCGGCAGCAGCTTGAGGCCGATGATGGTGCTGGAAAAGGTCATCGCCACACCGACCAGCAGGCTCTCGCCGGGAGTGTAGCCGAACAGCCACGCCACCCATCCGCCCAGCAGCGCGAACACGAGCGAGGTGCCGAGGGTGATCAGGGTCGCCTTGCGCAGCATTTGCACCAGCCGTTGCGGGGACAGATCCAGCCCCAGCAGGAACAGCAGGAACATGATGCCGATCTGGGCCATTTCCTGGATGACCGAGGCATTGGCGATCAGCCTGAATCCGTAAGGCCCGATGAAAATGCCCAGCACGATGTAGGCGATCGGCAACGCTTGGCGCGCGTACAGCGCCAGCGTGGCGAACAGCGCCGCACCCGTGAAAATCAGAAATAGCGAAAAGACGATGGATTCCTGGGCCTGGTGCATGTCGCGCTCGCTGGCTGGCCATGGCGCCAACCGCTTGACCTTCGTAATTATATTCGCCCAGCATAGGGTCGTTGTTGACGGTGATATGAGCAACGTAAATAATATCGAAACGTTGTTTCGACTATACCTTGCGGCGTCAACAGGGGGTTGTAGAACCAGCCGGGCCAATTTCACGTAAAAATGTCGAGCAGCGAAAATCAGCATTCCCCATCAGCGTAATCAACTGAATAATCCATATTGATTTTCATGCTAACGACCAGCGCATACGCATATAGCATGAAACTCAACCAGTTACGTCAGTGATGCGCAGAATGTTGGAAAAACAGCCAACCACCAAAGATAGAGGATAAATCCCTATGATGGAGAATAAGCAATCATACCCAGCCCCTACCGGGCCTGCCGCAGTCGCGCCGGCCTTTCCAAAAAAGCTGGCCTTGGCAACCGCTCTCGGCCTGGCTCTGGGGGTTGCCGGATGCGGCAGCGACAGTGACAGCAGCAATCGGCCTTCCGGTCAGCCAACAATCGGCGCGCGCACCAAAAGCGTCCTGACCGTCGATGGCTATCAATTCAAGGATTCGAACGGTAACGGCAAACTCGATCCCTACGAGGACTGGCGCCTGTCCGTCGACGAGCGCACCGCCGATCTGGTGGCGCGGATGACCCTCGAGGAAAAAGCCGGCATGATGCTGATCGACACCTTGAATGCCGAGGCCGGGGGCAAGACGGGGACCGGCGCCACTACCAACGCCGCGGATTACATCAACAATCAGTTGATGTCCCGCTTCATCTTCCGCAATCCAGTGACCGCCACGCCGGACGGGAAGCCTGGCACTGGTTTTTCCGGGGCTCAAATCTCTCCACTGGAGGCGGCGACATGGACGAACACGATTCAGGAAATGCGAGAAAAGACCCGCCTGAGCATCCCTGCCATGTTCAAGTCCAACGCCCGCAACCATATCGATCCCGATGCCCGCGCGGGCATCAACGAAGCGGCGGGCGCTTTTTCCGCCTTCCCCAAGGAAGCGGGTCTCGCCGCGGCGGCGCTGGGCGCGGAGTCGGTCAAGACCGGCAAGGCGCCGACCACGGGCGACATGTCGATCATCAAGCAATTCAGCGCGGTCATGGGTTCGGAATGGAAGTCCATCGGGTTGCGCGGCATGTACGGCTATATGGCCGATCTATCCACCGAGCCGCGCTGGTATCGCGTGCATGAAACCTTCACCCACGACGCTGATCTCAACGCCAACATCATCAAGACCTTGGTGGAGAACCTGCAAGGCAGCACGATCAAGGACGGCACCTCGGTCACTCCGAACAGCTTTGTGGCGTTGACCGTCAAGCACTTCCCTGGCGGTGGCCCGCAAGAACTGGGGCTCGATCCGCACTACTCTCACGGCAAGGAGCAGGTCTATCCTGGCAATAATTTCGCCTACCACCTCAAACCCTTCAAGGCTGCCATCGACGCCGGCGTATCATCGATCATGCCGTACTACGGCGCGCCAGTGAACGCGACCTACAACGGCGTGACCTTCCCTCAAACGGGCTTTGCCTTCTCGAAAGATATTGTCACTTACCTGTTACGCGATACACTCGGGTTCAAGGGTTACGTGAACTCCGATACCGGCATCATCAACGACCGCGCTTGGGGCCTGGAACTCAAGACCGTCCCGGAACGGGTCGCCGCCGCCATCAATGGCGGCACCGAAGTGTTGTCCGGGTTCCATGTCAACCAAACGATCGTCGATCTGGTGAAGGCGGGACTGGTCAGCGAGGATCGGCTCAACGAAGCGGCAAAGCGGCTACTGAAAGAGCAATTCCAGCTCGGCCTGTTCGAAAACCCGTATATCGATGAAACCAAGGCCGCTAGCATCATCGGCAAGGACGAGTATCGAACCGCGGGGTTGGAGGTGCAACGCAAGTCCCTCGTCCTGCTGCAGAACGAGGAGCAGACCACCGGCGTCAAGGCCCTGCCGCTGAAGGCGGGCGCCAAGGTCTACATCATCGGTGACATCACCACCGCGACCAAGGCGAATGTCGAGAAGTACGGCTATACCGTGACCGACGGCAACGTACAGGTCAACGGTGCCCGGCCGACCGCCGCGGGTCACGATGTTGCGGTGATTTCGGTATTGGCCTTGGCCAACACCAAGGTTACGAGCACCTACAAGAGCGACGATCCGGCCACGGGTCTCAATCCCGACCACCTCAAACCGACGAAGGCCGGCAAGCCCTATAACAAGCCCTACGGCTCCGAGGATCGTTGCGTCGCGCAAGACGAGTACGCGGATTCGGTAAAAACCTGCCTGGACAATGGGTTGGTCTTCGGCGGCTCATTCCCCTGGGAGGCCAATAACCTGGCGTTCACCGCGATGGCGGCTTCGCAGTCGTGGATGCTCAAACCGTCATTGTCCGACATCCAGGCGGTGATGACCGAGGCAGGTCCGAAGAATACGGTTCTCAACATTTACTTCCGTTGGCCATTCGTCCTCGACGATGACAGTGGTCTGAAGAACGCCGGGGCGATCCTGGCCAACTTCGGCGTGGCCGATGGCCCACTGTGGGACGTGCTGAGCGGGAAGTACAAGCCACAAGGCAGGATGCCGTTCGCTCTGGCCAATAGTCAGCAGGTTATCATCGACCAACTGTCGGATGTTCCGGGTTACCCGGACCAGGATACGCTGTACCCGTTCGGGTTCGGTTTGACCTACTGACCTGCCGAAGGAGCCAGGTGGCCCAGCCTGACGACTGGGTCGTCTGGCTTTTTCATCCGCCTCCTCTCCCCTCCTAACCGTTCCCACCCTCCAACCATTCAAGGGGCAGGGACGTTCACCCTTCCTCCCTCTGACGTCGGCACGGCCGCCGTCGCCCCAACTGCCCCGCGCCATTCCCCCGATACGTGGCAACCATGCCATAATTGCCGCTATTTCGAACCGTCGACCACGTCCAACCGCCACCTTGCATACCGCCCCGCCTCCATTCGTGACCCCGTTGCGCTGGCATTCCCATCCACAACGGTTCTGGCGCGACCTGCCCCCCGGAATGACCGACTGGCTGCTCGACAGTGGGTCGCTAACCCAGCGGTTGCGCCACGCCTGCGCGGGCCGGTTCCGCGTTTGCGTGCTGCGCCAGGGCTGGACCCGCCCGGAACCCGATGAGGCGCGCATCCTGAGTTTGCGGTTGGACGCTTGGGCCTGGACCCGCGAGGTGCGACTGCTGGGCGACGAACAACCGTGGGTGTTCGCCCGAACCCTGATCCCGGCGCGCACCTTGCGCGGACGGGGGCGGCGTCTGACCCAACTGGGAATCCGCCCGCTGGGTCAGGCGCTGTTCGCCGATCCCGGCGTCCGTCGCGGCCCGGTCGAAATCACCCGTATCGCCGCTGGCCAGCGCCTGCATCAGCAAGCGTTCGCCGGCCTGATCGAGTCGCCGGCCACGATTTGGGGTCGCCGTTCCGTATTTCGGATCGAAGGTTGCCCGCTACTGGTCTGCGAGATTTTCCTGCCTGATTTGCCGGTAACCGCCTGCCATCGACCGGACTGATTTTTACCATGACCATCGAACGTTTTGAAAACCGCCTGCGCGAATACGCGCAACTGATGCGCCTGCATCGCCCCATTGGGATTTATCTGTTGCTGTGGCCGACGCTGTGGGCGCTGTGGCTGGCGGGCAACGGCCAGCCACAGGGCGGGGTGGCGCTGGTGTTCGTGCTGGGCGTGATCCTGATGCGCTCGGCCGGTTGCGTGATGAACGACATCGCTGACCGCAAGTTCGACCCCCATGTCGCCCGCACCCGCGACCGGCCACTGGCGGCGGGCCGGGTCAGTCTGGGCGAGGCGGTGGGCCTGATGGCTACGCTGTGCCTGCTGGCTTTCGGCCTGGTGCTGACCCAGAATGTCCTGACTGTCCAACTGGCCTTTATCGGGCTGGCGCTGGCGCTCAGCTATCCGTTCATGAAGCGATTCCATTCCCTGCCCCAGTTCCATCTGGGCGCGGCCTTCGGCTGGGCGATCCCGATGGCCTACGCGGCGGTGACCGGCGCGTTGCCCCCCGTTTGCTGGTTGCTATTTTTCGGGAACGTGCTGTGGTCGGTGATCTACGATACCCAGTATGCGATGGTAGACCGGGAAGACGACCTCAAGATCGGGGTGAAATCGACTGCGATCCTGTTCGGCGAGCGGGACAAGCGGATCATCGGCTACCTGCAACTGACATTATTGGCCGTGCTGATTGGCATTGGCCTGCTGACGGGCCGGGGCTGGATTTACTATCTCGGGCTATTCGTGGCGGTCTGGCTGGCGCTGTACCAGCAATTCCTGATCCGCGACCGCAAGCCGGAGGAATGCTTCAAGGCGTTTCTCAACAACAATGTGTTCGGGCTGATCATCTTCTGCGGGCTGCTGCTGGACTATCTGCCGGCGGGCTCGCCCTGAACCACCGTTCAACTTCGAGAAGGAGGACCTTTCATGCTCGTCGTTCACGTTTTCGTCCACGTCAAACCCGACTGCGTCGAAGCCTTCCAGGCCGCTTCGCTGGACAACGCCCGTCACAGCGTCCAGGAACCGGGCATCGCCCGTTTCGACGTGATCCAGCAGGCCGACGATCCCACCCGCTTCGTGCTGGTCGAGGTCTACCGCGACGCCGAGGCTCCCGCCCGCCACAAGGAAACCGCTCACTACGCCCAATGGCGGGACGCCGTGGCCGAAATGATGGCCGAGCCGCGCTCCAGCGTGAAATACGTCAACCGGTTCCCGGCCGATCCGGGCTGGGATTATCCGGCGGGCGCTTGATAGCGAGTGGCGAGTGGCGAGTGGCGAGTGGCGAGTGGCGAGTGGCGAGTGGCGATTAGCCGATGGTCGAGGAACTGGAACTGCGCACGCCCGATCTGCGCTTCGCCGCGCGGGTCTGGGGACCGCCGGATGGCATTCCGGTGCTGGCGGTGCATGGCTGGCTCGACAACGCCGCCAGCTTCGACGCGCTGGCACCGCTGCTGCCCGATGTCCGGCTGGTGGCGCTGGACCTGACCGGCCATGGCTGGTCCGACCACCGGCCGCCGGGCGTGCATTATCACTTCGTGGATTTTATCCCCGATATTGCGGCGGCTGCCGACGCGCTAGGCTGGGAACGGTTCGGCCTGCTCGGGCATTCCCTGGGCGGCGGTATCGTCGCCTTCGTCGCCGCCATCCTGCCGGAACGGATCAGCCGGGTCGCCATGATCGAGGGGCTGGGGCCGCCGACCAGCAATCCCGACGACGGTCCAGCCAACCTGCGCAAGGCCATCGACCAGATGAACGCTCTGCCGCATAAGCGTCTGCCGGTTTATCCGAACGTGGAGGCGGCGATTCACGCGCGCTGCGAGGCGAGCGGCCTGTCGTGGCTGGCGGCGGCGACCCTGGTCGAGCGGGGTCTTCAACCGGTTGGCGACGGATTCGGCTGGCGCACCGATCCCCGGCTGCGCTTCGTGTCGCCGCTGTATCTGAGCGAACCGCAAATCCTCGCCTACATGGGGCGGATCGCGGCGCCGGCGCTGCTGATCTGCGGCGCGGACGGCTATCTGGTCAAGCGGGCCTACATGCAGGAACGCTACGCCCGCCTCGCCGGACTGACCGTGAAAATCCTGCCCGGCGGGCATCATCCCCACCTGGAAGACCCCGAACCCTGCGCTCGCCTGCTGGCGCCGTTCTTCACCGCCGGGCGCAGCGGGAGGGGGTAGCGAGATAGGCGATAGCCATCTGATCTTTCCCTACTCGCCCCTCGCCCCTCGCCCCTCGCTAAACTCATCTATCCCCGTACACTTTCCGAGGAACCGATCAGCGCCGTTTGCAGCATGTCGAGGAACGCCCGTGTCTTCGCCGGCATCAGGCGACGGCCAGGAAACACCGCCCAGGCTGGATGAGAAGGCAAATGCCAGTCGGGCAGGACGCGGCGCAGTTCCCCGCGGTGGACGCTGGGGGCAGCGAAGCAGTCGGGCACTGCAGCGATCCCCACTCCCGCCCGCGCCAATCGAATCAGCAACTCCGGGGAATTGGCCATGGCGCGACCTGAAGGCGCCCCTTCCCAGCGCTGTTGACCGCTGATCAGGGTCCAAGCCGCCGCCTCGCCCCCGCGTTCGAGCAAGCGCAAGGCCTCGTGTTGCGCCAGATCGTCTGGCGACGCCGGGTCGCCGCGCTCCGCCAGATAGTCAGGAGCGGCGTAGAGGCCAATCGGCAATACCGCGATGCGGCGCGCGGCCAGCAATGCATCATCGGGCAGTGCGCCCATGCGCACGGCGATATCGAAATTTTCCCCCAGTAAATCCACCCGCCGCGGCGACAGATCCAGTTCCAGCGCGACCTCCGGATGGAGGGCAATGAACGCCGCCAGCATGTCGGCCAGCAACAGGTTGGCGAAATCGCTCGGCATGGATACCCGCAGCCGGCCGCTCGGACGCGCCTGGCGGTGCTCGGCCAGCGCCCGCGCCGCATCGACTTCAACCGCGACCTGGCGGGCGTGTTCCAGCAACCGTTCCCCAAACTCGGTCAGGGTGAGGCGGCGGGTGGTGCGCAGCATCAGGCGCTCGCCCAGTTGCTCCTCGAGTAGCGCGATGCGGCGCGATACCGTGGATTTTGGCAAACCGAGCCGGTCGGCAGCGCGGCTAAAACTGCCCGCTTCCGCGACGCGAGCGAAGATCAACAGGTCATTGGGTTCGAATTGTTCCATGGTCAGGATAATGTTATCCGATTTAGCGGCTTCTATTCCTGTTTCGATATCAATTAAAGTGGCCCTCAGGTTATCCATGACGCGGCGCTGGCCTGAACTTCAACTCGATGGGTGCCGCCGCGCGCCCCGATTCCTGGAGTGCATCCAATGACGAAATCCACTTTTAACGCCAAGCCGATCCGCCATCCCCGCACTGTGGAGCAGCTCGTGGTCGGCAAGGCAACTTCCGACGGCGCTGGTGTGAAGCTGACCCGGGTGCTGGCGCAGTCGCTCCAGCGCCGGCTCGACCCCTTTCTGATGCTCGACGCCTTCGGCAGCCACAATCCAGACGACTATATCGCTGGCTTTCCCGATCACCCACACCGCGGCTTCGAGACCATCACCTATATGATCGCCGGCCGCATGCGGCATCGCGACAGCGCCGGCCATGAAGGTCTGCTCGAAAACGGCGGTGTGCAGTGGATGACGGCAGGTCGCGGGGTGATCCATTCCGAAATTCCGCAGCAGGAGGAAGGCGTGATGGAAGGCTTCCAGCTCTGGCTGAATCTGCCCGCCCGCGACAAGATGACCGCACCCTGGTATCGCGATTTCGCCGCCGCCGAGCTGCCAATTTTCGTGACCGATGCCGGGGTAGCGGTCACAGTGATCGCTGGCGAGAGCCACGGCGTTGCCGGCGCGGTGACGCGCGCGGCGACCGCGCCGCTGTATCTGGACCTGCATTTGCCTGCCGGCGCGCGCTTTAGCCAATTGCTGCCGGCGGAACACAACGCCTTCGTTTACGTGTATCGCGGCGAGGTCAGCATCGCCGGCGGCCAGGTTCCAGCCCAGCACTTGGCGATCCTTGCCAACGACGCGCGGGCCGACGGCGTGATCATCGAAGCCGCGACCGATGCGAAAGCACTGCTGATTGCCGGCCGGCCGCTGAACGAACCGATCACGCAATACGGCCCGTTCGTGATGAATACGGAGCAGGAAATCTACCAGGCTCTCAATGACTTCCGTGACGGGCACCTGGCCTGACAGGGTTCAATTTTTCAAAGACCGTGGAGCAGCAACTCCACGGTTCCATGGATCGAAGGCTTATTTTTCACCGCCAATACTTCGCTTTTTCCGGCAAAATCCACCGCACCCCGCCGCGCGGGTCAGGGCAATCGCCGCAATAACGTGGAATCACATGTACGTGCAAGTGATTCACAGTCTGACCTGCCGCCGCGCCCTCGCTGACGCCGATATTGAACCCGTCCGGCTGGAACTCGCTTCGCAGGGCCGCCCGGGCCTCCACCAGTAGCTGGCCCAGCTCCACCCACTCCACCACGGTCACGTCGATCAGCGAAACTATGTGCCGGCGCGGGATCAGCAGGGTATGCCCCGGCGTTACCGGGAAAGCATCGCGGATCGCGTAAAGATGTTCGGTGTGATGCACGATGCGTTCCGGCGCAAGCGCGCAAAACGGGCATGAAGGAACCATGGACATGGGCAAAGTGCACTCGAAGATTCACCATGCGACCCCATGAGCGTAGCCAGGAATTGGCAAAATGTATCCAGGGATTGCTATTGCGCCCCCAGGAAGGCTGATTGAGGGGTTCATCACCCGGCAACATGCGGTAAAGTTAGCATCCAAAAACCGACTCGCCCCGGCGCCGCGACCGGAGCTTTCGTTCGAGGTAACCGACTCTCATGCGGGATTACTGGATTGCTCCTTCGATTCTGTCCGCCGATTTCGCCCGGCTCGGCGCGGAGGTGGACGCCGTGCTGGCGGCCGGCGCGGACCTGGTTCATTTCGACGTGATGGACAACCATTATGTTCCCAACCTGACCGTCGGCCCCATCGTGTGCGAGGCGCTGCGCAAGTACGGCGTCACCGCGCCGATTGACGCCCACCTGATGATCAAGCCGGTGGATCGCATCATTCCCGATTTCGCCGCCGCCGGCGCTACCTACATCACCTTCCACCCCGAAGCCAGCGAGCATATCGACCGCAGCCTGCAACTGATCCGCGACCTCGGTTGCCAGTCCGGGCTGGTGTTCAACCCCGCCACCCCGCTGGAATACCTGAAATACGTGATGGACAAGGTGGATCTGGTGCTGCTGATGTCGGTTAACCCCGGTTATGGCGGCCAGCGCTTCATTGAAGGCACCCTGAACAAGCTGCGCGACGCCCGCCGGTTGATCGATGCCAGCGGCTATCCGATCCGGCTGGAAGTGGACGGCGGGGTCAAGCTCGACAACATTCGCCGGATCGCCGAGGCCGGAGCCGACACTTTCGTCGCCGGTTCCGCCATTTTCAACACCCCCGACTACCGGGCCACCATCGCGGCGATGCGTGCCGAACTGGCCCAGACGGAGAGCCAATCCCATGTTTGAAAACGTCGCCGCGCTGTTCTTCGACCTCGACGGCACCCTGGTGGACAGCATCCCTGATCTGACCGCGGCGGTGAACGCCATGCTGCGGCAACTGAGTTTGCCGGAGCGTGAAGAGGCCCAGGTGCGGACCTGGGTGGGCAATGGCATGGATAACCTGATTCACCGCGCCCTGACCGACGACATGGCGGGCCAGGCGGATCCGGAACTGTTCACCCGCGCCCGCCCGCTGTACAAGGCCGCCTACGCCGACCATATCAGCGTCTACAGCGGTCTTTATCCTGGCGCGATGGAGGGCCTGACCAAACTCCATGGCGCCGGTTTCCCCATGGCCTGCGTGACCAATAAACTGGCCGAATTCGCCCTGCCTCTCTTGGACCGGCTGGGCATCGGCCACTTTTTCGCCACTGTGGTCGGCGGTGAGTGCGCGCCCAATCCCAAGCCCGCCCCGGACGCGCTGCTGCTATGCGCCGAACGGTTGGGCGTGCCGATTACGCGTGGCCTGATGGTGGGCGATTCGCGTAATGACGTGGGCGCAGCGCGCAACGCCGGCTGCCCGGTGGTGTGCGTGCCCTACGGCTACAATTACGGCTACGACATCCGCGACGCCCGGCCGGACGCGGTGATTGCCTCGATTGCCGATTTGCCCGCCCTGCTGAGCAAGGCAGCCTGATGTACGGAAAACCCACTCCCGACTTTCGATGGCGCCGCCCGGCCTGACGCCCTTTCGATACCTGCCGTTTTCCGTTTCTGCTGTTCGAGGCTGTCCCCCATCATGAATCAGACCGAATTTCAGCGCCTGGTCGAACAAGGCTTCAACCGCATTCCCGTCGCCCGCGAAGTGCTGGCCGATCTCGATACTCCCCTCAGCACCTATCTCAAACTGGCCGACGCGCCGTACAGCTATCTGCTGGAATCGGTGCAGGGCGGCGAGAAGTGGGGCCGCTACTCGATTATCGGCCTGCCTTGCCGCAAGATCATCCGGGTGCGCGGCCAGCGCGTCACGGTCGAACACGCCGGTGAAATCGTCGAATCGCTGGATTGCCCCGACCCACTGGCCTGGATTCAGGAGTTCCAGGCCCGTTATCGCGTGCCAGCCACCGGCGAGGGTCTGCCGCGCTTCATCGGCGGATTGGTCGGCTATTTCAGCTACGACACTATCCGCTACGTCGAATCCAGGCTGGCCCGTTGTCCCAATCCCGATCCGCTGGACAACCCGGACATCCTGTTGCTGGTGTCCGAGGACATGGTGGTGTTCGACAACCTGGCCGGGCGACTGTACCTGATCACCCTGGTCGATCCGGCGGTGGAGCGCGCCTACTCCCGCGCCCAGCAACGCCTGGACGAGTGGAGCGAACTGCTGCGCAGTCCGCGCTCGCTCTATGCGCCGTACCGCCCCCATCCCGCCGCGCACGAGATTGAATTCGTGTCCGGCTTTACCCAGGACGGGTTCGAGAACGCGGTGTGGCGGATCAAGGAATACATCCTGGCCGGCGACTGCATGCAGGTCGTGCTGTCGCAACGGCTGACCGCGCCGTTCCAGGCCGCGCCGCTGGATCTGTACCGGGCGCTGCGCGGGCTGAATCCCTCGCCGTACATGTATTTTCTCAATCTGGGCGATTTCCACATCGTCGGATCCTCGCCGGAAATTTTGGCGCGGCTGGAAGACGGCTTGCTGACGGTGCGCCCCATTGCCGGCACCCGCTGGCGCGGCGCCACCGAGGAACAGGATCAGGCCCTGGAGGCGGAATTGCTGGCCGATCCCAAGGAACTGGCGGAACATCTAATGCTGATCGATCTGGGCCGCAATGACGTGGGCCGGGTCAGCGAAATCGGCAGCGTCCACCTGACCGAGAAGATGGTGGTCGAACGCTACTCGCATGTCATGCACATCGTCTCCAACGTGGTCGGGCGGCTGCGGCCCGACCTGACCGCGCTGGACGCGCTGCGCGCCACCTTCCCGGCGGGCACGGTCAGCGGCGCGCCCAAGATTCGCGCCATGGAGATCATCGACGCACTGGAGCCGGTCAAGCGGGGCGTCTATGCCGGCGCGGTCGGCTATCTGTCGTGGTCCGGCAACATGGACACCGCCATCGCTATCCGCACCGCCGTGCTCAAGGATGGGCTGCTGCACGTGCAGGCCGGGGCTGGCATCGTCGCCGATTCCATGCCGGAGAATGAATGGGAGGAAACCATGAACAAGGGCCGCGCCTTGTTCCGGGCGGCGGCGCTGGCCGAACGCGGGCTGGATGAACCGAGAACGGTGGGGGAATGACGAAGCGCCTGAATCATGTCCACGCAACGCTATTCCGTCACCCCGCATCCGATTGAGACGCTTCTCGCTTGGGTCGGTGGAGGCTATTCCTCGCGTATTAAAAGGACACAGGCACCATGCTGTTCATGATCGAGAATACGGACTTTCCTGGGACATCGTTCGGCGATAGCGGAAGCAGGAAACAGCGCCATGATGAAGCTCGAACAGCTCCAGCCCAATGCGGCCGTGCGCGGCATCGTTCCCGACGCGCTTGTGACGGTCGTCAGCATCCAATGGTTCGGTTCCGAAGCGCTGGAGCTGACCTACAAGACCGCCGACGGCAAGGTCGCCAACCAGCTTCTGTATCGCGACAGCGAACCGACGCTGGAAATCGTCGAGCAGGGCCGACCGTGGAGTTTCGATGGCGACGGCGCGCTGTTCCGTCTGGTCTCCGAAGCCTGGCGCATTCGTCTCGCCCACCTGTTCGATCCCGTGCTGGCCGTTCATACCTCGATCGTCGAGCCACTGCCGCACCAGATCACCGCC
>JBDHRD010000081.1:0-13074 GCA_039807425.1 Candidatus Contendibacter sp.
CGGGCCGCCGCCGCGCGCCTGGAAGAGGAATGGCGCCGGGAGGCCCGGGCGGGATTGCAGGCCCTGGTGCAACGGGAACCGATGGCGGAGCCTGCTGATCTGCTGGCGCTCGCCCAAAAAGTGGATACTGAGCTGGCGAACGCGGTAGCCGATGGGTTCGCGGGGTAAGTAAAACCTGCGGTGATCGACCGAATAATCAACCAAGCCGAAAACGTTCCATCACCAGCTTGGCCTTTGATCTGGCGTTGCGGGCGCGGTGCGAGTTCTCAAACCGTATTGCTTATTCAGTACCTACTTCGGAACCCCGAACCAGCACCATCAGATGCTCTCGTGCCCGCGTCGCTGCCACATATTTTTCAAATCGATGACGTACATCGTTGCGGTCTTCCTGCGTTTGCTCGAGGATCATTAAGACTGCACGAAACTCCAGTCCCTTGATGCGCTGCATGGATCCAAGCCGCACGCCAGGCTCCGCCTGCCCCGGATCGGCTTGCCGGGGTTGCAATTCCAACGTGCTGATGCCGGCGGATTCGAGCGCGGTTCGAATGAATCCGACGCTGGGCGTGACGCAGATCTCATGACTGCCCAGTTTTCCCTGATCGAGCAAATGCTGAATCCAGGTCACGGCGTAGTGGGCCAAAGTGGTGCGGTCGGAGGATGACCGAACCTGAGGTTCGGGACCGCGGAACACCGAACGGTCTCCCGTGGTATCGGCGCTCCCACCATCCAGATCATCCACGGGGACGCCCGCCAGCAAGCCCTGCGCCCAGCGCCGGATCTGTTCGCTGGTTCGATAATTGATCTTCAACCGGCGGGAACGGCCGCGCACCTCGATCCCGGCGCGGCTCAAGGGGATGGCAAGGCTGTGGTAAATCCGTTGGTGACCATCGCCGACCAGGCACAGCGGATCGGACGGGTTCCCGGTCGTCGGCGCCAGGGCGGCGATCAGCCGGAGTGCTTCGAGGCCAAAGTCCTGGAGTTCATCAACCAGTACGTGCCGATAGGCGGTAAAGCCGCCCCGCTCGACCACCAGCCGCGCCTGATGAACCAGCCCCTCGAAAGTCAGGCGGTTGCGCTGGTGCAGCAAACGGTTGAATTCCAGGAATACCGGCCAGAGCGTCCGCCGTTGTTTCCGGTCCAGGCGCGGGCGGCCGGACCGAACCGCCGTCAGGTAGCCCTCTTCGCTGTCGATGCCCATCGTATCGATCACCAGTTCATATTCGTCGCGAATGAAGTCCCGGTCGAATCCGGCGGGCAGGGGGCCAGCCAGCACCGTGCGCCACAGGTCCTCCCGTTCGGCGTCCTCGATCACCTTGCCCTGCCAGCCGCCTCGCAAACAGATGGTCCGGGCGAGTTGATGCAAATTGGTCACTTCGATCTTCCGGGCGGCGTCCGGCGCCAGCTTTCGGATCAATTGCTCCAGGGTGACGGACAGGGTGGTGGTGTACGTGGTCACCAGCACCCGATCCTTGGGGTCGCTCAACTGGCGGGCGAGATGAACCGCCCGGTGCAGGAGGGCCACGGTTTTCCCGGTGCCCGCCGCGCCGTTGATCTTGATCGGACCCTGGGTCCGCCATTCGACCAGCCGGCGCTGATAGGGATGCAGGAAGACGCGCCATTCCTCAAGGTCCTGGGAGAGGATGGCTTTCAGTTGCTCTTCCCCTTCGATCAAGACCAGGTCCATATTCATGGCCTGATCCAGATGAGTGAAATCGCCCGGACCGGCCAGCGGCGGCGTTGGCTTGGCCGGTTCGCCGAGCATTTCAGCGATAGCCTCATCCAGGGACAGACCGCAAATCACACCGTAAAGCACCTGGATGGCTTCCTTGGGCAGATAGTCCGCCACTTCCTGGAAGGCCTCATCATTTCTGATCGCGCGCACCGCCGGGATCAAGGCCCGGGGAGTTCCCGCCTGGAACAACTCCTCGTCGCTCAGGGCGTCCAGCGGGTAATGACCGGTGGGCGCGGGGTGTTTCCGCGCTTGGGCGTCCGCGGTGGCCTGGATTTCCTGAACATCGAAGACTTGCAGGACGCCGAGGGCTGGGTGGGCCTCAAAGCGTTTGTTCCGGCACCAGCGATACGCCTCATCATGGTGATCGACATACATGAGCAGGAAGTTGTCGCCCTGTTCCGGCGCGATGATGACCGCCCGGTAATCGTCGCCGATGCGCGCGCTGCGGACCTTGGGGTCGACGGCTTCGGCGAAAGGTTCCAGGTGAATGGAGGCTTGAGTGCTGTCGTCCTGAAACTTGCGGATCAACTCGAAAACCTTTTTCTGCACCCGGATCGGCAACCGGCCAAAGTCCTTGAGCACCTCCCGGGACAACATCAGTTTCGCCATGCTCTTATCCTCCCACCGGCAGCATGGCGCTGAGCCATGCCGTTCCTCGGGTTTGAAGGTCGGCCAGGGTGACCACGCGCCAGCCCGCCGCCTGCCATTCGGCAGCGAAAGCGGCCTGATCGCCCACCAGAATGGCAACCCCTCCGCTCTCGCCCTCCCTTTGGGTAGGGGAAGGCGCCTTGCGCCAAGCCAGCTCGGCAAAGCAGTCGCTGGCGGCGGACCGGTAGACCTCGACTTCCGGCAGGGCGACGCCCGCCGCGGCCAGTTGCGTGACTACCGGTTGCAAGGCGGGAACGACGGCTTGCCGGATCTCCCGCCAGCGCTCATCCAGCGCCGCCTCGCGCTCCAGCTCCAAATCCGGCGCCGTTCCCTGCGCTACCTCGGTAGCGACGAAGACCTTGAACTGCTGGCGGAACTGGAACAGGTTGACCAGCGCCAGAAAACGCCGCCAGCGGTCGCAAAATCCGGGTTGCGCTCTGTCCTCGGCGGAGTCGAGCAGACGCAGCCAGACCTGGATACGGTCGGCCAGGCCGTTGATCGCCTCCGGGACCGAGGCCAGCGCCAGCAGATCGTCACCCTCGGCAGTCAGTTTCTCCGACACGACCCACTGGCCTTCCGGGTTGACCGGCGGCATGGCGACGCCGGCGCGGTCGCGCCACCGTTCGATCGTATCGATCAGGGCGGCTTGTCCACAGGCCGCCCCACTGCCCGCCAGCAATTGCAGGGGCAGCATCAGGCATTCATCGGCCAGCCGGGTCCAGCCGGGACGATCCGGCGCCAGCAAATACGCCTTCAACTGGCTGAAACCATCGGCGGTCGCGAGCCGAACGTCTGGATGCTGGACGCCCTGCTGTCGGGCTGCGGCGAGTCGAGGCGGCAGGATCCTGGCGACAATAGGAGGCTGAAGCAGTCGGATCGGCGTCTGCGGATCGGGATTCAGATCGTGCCAGGTGATGTTCCATACGCCATAAAGCCCGCTGTCGAGGATGGCGCGCCGCTTCCTGAAGTCGTCGGGCAGGCGGCTGTCGGCCTGGCCCGGCCGGACATGGGGCTCGAAGCCGTCCGCGAAAATGGCGACGGGTCGGATCTCCGGATCGTCGGCAGTGAGCAGGAAATCCGGCTGGCAGGGTATCGCCACGCCTTGCTGCGGGCCGAGCCTGGGTTGCAGTTCCAGCGCCCAGAGCCGGGGATGAGCGCCGACCCGGAAGCGGAACCCGAGCGCGCCCTTGATGAGGGTTCGAGTCCATTCGCCGGGTTGACCGGCCACGCCGGTTTCGACGAATTCCCGCAACCGGTCCACCAGCCGCTTTTCCAGCAAGCTGCCGAACAGCGCTCTGGCGTCAACCTGGTCCAGGGTCTTGACGAGCGTTCGCCGCTGGCCGGCCTCGATCAGACGGCCGAGCAGCCGGATGCCCCGCTCCCGGCTGATCTGGTCCGACCGGTACTGAAGATGATAGGTGCGGATGCAGCGGTAGCAGCCATCCGGATCGTCCTGGCCGTGCCGGCAGGGCAGCAGGCGGCAACTGCACGACTCGAGGGCATCCCTGGCACGGCGAAGCAGATCCATGATGCCTTCGCCGGGCAACCCGGATGCATCGCCGCCAGTATCCTGAAACAGCGTTTTCAGGAACCCGGAGCCCCCGGGAACCGCATCCATCAGCACCAGGTAATGCTTGCGCAGGCCATCCTGGTGTTGCGGCACGCTCTGGGGCATCACCAGCAAATGGCCGGGATTGCCCTGGAACCGCAGCCGGAACCCCAGCACGAGGCAGGCGGTTAGCGTCGCGATGTCGTCCTCGTCCACCTCGGGCAGCAGGATGCGAATCGCCTCGGAGCGCAGTTCCCGGTACAGGTAGAACGCTTCCCACTGGTAGGCATCGCCCGGCCGGCCCTCGCTTTGCATTTTTTCGGTCTTGCGCCGCCCGGAACAACTGCGCCGATGCCTGAGTTGGCTGCGGTCGCTGTCGACGTCGACCGTCACCCCGCAATGGACGCAGGCCAGGAATCCGGTGTCCGAAACCTGCTGATCGACGCCGAACGGCAGGCTGCCGGGGATTTCGGCAAACCCGGTGTTGACCTGGCGCAGGGCCAGCGCCGCCCGGTATTCAATGCCGAAGGGTTCCATCTCATCCGCCACCGCGCCACTCGGCGCATCGAGGGTGGTGTCGAAGCTGTTCACGAGGCGATAGAAGCGCTGTTCCCGCTCGTCGGCCCGGTCGCCGGACAGGCTTTCGTAATGCTCCATATAGGAGATCGCCTGGGACCGGGCGAACTCGAGAAACCGCTTGTGCTGGCTCCGATCCCGTTGTGAATGGGCATCCGCGGCATAGCCGCACTGCGGGCAGACCGGGGAGGCATCGGGCCGGTTGAGTTCATCGGTCCGCCGCATGTGGCCGCATTCGCCGCAGATCGCCCACTGTTCCAGCAGGGGTTGGGCCGGCGTGCCCAGCGCAAGCTGCTGGATTTCGAACGCATGGCTGTGAGTGTAGAAGCGGTTGCGAGGGGCCAGTTCCCGCAACGCCGAACCTGCGCCCCGCACCAGGTCATAGGCCGGCAATGCGCCGTCATGCTCCCGACCCGGACCGGGCCGGCGACGATGGTCGTTGTAGAGCACGCCGTTGAAATGCACCCCCCGTTCGGGAAAGGCGTAGTTCGGCAGCAACCCGTATTCGATCAGGATTTCCAGGACCGTGGTGCGATCCAGGTGGGTCTGCCTCACGCGCAGGATCCGGTTTTCCTGTTCGATTTCCCGCAGACTTTCCCCGTCGTCATTGCCTTCGGCTTCCTTCTTCTGGTCGGCGAGCCGTTTCCGCGCATTGACGATCGCCTGGCGCTGGCGGTCGAAATCCCGGGCGGCGTGGTGAATGCGCGCCCGCAGCACTTCGGCGCGGCTTTCCCGCAGAAACCGTTCCCGGGTGTCCTCGCGCACGTCGGCGCTGAACCGGGCCAGGAACGCGCCCTGGAGCGCGGCTTCGCGCTGGGTCGCCCAGGCCAGGAGCGATGACAGCGGTCCCTGGCCGCTGTCCAGATCCTCGACCAGTTGCCGGCCGGTGGCGGGCAGGGCCTGGATCACGCCTTCTCGGACCGCGCTGTCGAAACAGAACGCCAGATACTGGCGCACCAGCACCGCGCTGGCGTCCAGCCAGCAGCCCGGCGGTTCGATTTGGCCGGCCAGCATTTCTCCCGGGCGGCCGAAGAAGAACAGATCGTGAGGCCGCTGATTGATCACCGCCAGCACCAGCGCCGTGCCGGTGCTGCGTCCGGCGCGGCCGATCCGTTGCAGGTAACTGGCGGTGGTGGGGGGGATCGAACACAGCAGGGTGCTGGATAGATCGCCGATATCGATGCCCATTTCCAGCGTCGAGGTGGCGGTCAGCACGTTCGGATCATCGGCATGGCCGCCGTGATTGAACTGATACTCGAGCGCTTCCCGTTCTTCGGTGGTCAGCAGACCGGTATGCTCCTGCGCGAACACGCGGCGTAAAGCGCCTTTGCGATAGCGCTGCTGATAATAGATTTGCCGGTCGCTGGCGCCGATCCGCCGGTAGCGACCCCGCTCGCCCTGGTAGGCGAGGGTGGGCGCGCCATCCCAGTCGGCGGCCTCATGCCAGGGACGATACAGCCGCTGGCCGTTGTCGTCGCACGCATACTGCACGCCGTCGGCCCACAGGCGCGCGCCGTCGGCGGACAGGGCGAGCAGGCGCTGATGGCCGTCGCGCTGCACCTCTTGCAGCAGGCCCGATTCGCAACCCGCCTCCAGGAAGGCCCGAATCAGGTCCAGGATCGAGGTTTCCGGAGTATGGGTCAGCGCCAGCGCGCGCCGGGCCCAGACGATCTGCCAGGGGGACATCTGGCCCGGCCGGGAGGAAGCCAGCAGGTGATCGTGATCCCGGTGCGGCGCTAGGGCCATCAATCGGGGCCGATAACGTCCAACGGGCGGGAACAGTTCCCGGCCAGGAACCACCTTGCCAAAGGGATATTTGCCCCAGTAGCGCTGGCGGGCGTAACTGTCGAGATAGGGATGATAGAGACCTCCACGTTCGCGCTGGCGGTGCAGGATGCCGAGCAGCCAGCGGCGGAGCCGTCCAGCGCCGGTAGCAGTGTCCCCCACCACGAGCGACGGATCGATGGCCGGCAACCGCCGACGAACCAGCGCCACCGTGGTTTCGATCAGGTCGTCGCTCCAGCCCAGCGTCGCGCTGGCATTACCTTCCAGGGTCCGGCCATGGGTCAGCATCAGGCTGAATTCGCTGCACGCTTCCCAGGCGAGCCGCTGTTCGATGGCGGCGCGCAACGGGGCATCCGGAGGCGTGTTCGGGGGTTGTTCGCGGTAGGCGAGATAGGGTGGGTATTCGCGCAGATCGGGCGGCAGCAGGGTCGAGATCGCCTCGCGGAGGCTGCCCGGGCGACCCGGAACCGGTTCGCTCCAGTAGTCCAGCAGGCGCGCGCCGAGGGTGGCGAGCGGCAGTCCGTCGGCTCCGGCCTCATCGATAACCCGTTGCAAGGCCGTGCGCAGGGTGAAATGAAAGGTTCGGGCCGAGAAGAAGCCGGCGCGGTGGCTGGCGTCCTGGACGCTGTCGGTAAAGGCCAGCAGTTTGGGATCGTGGTTCAGCACCGATCCAAACAGTTCATCGATGGCGACGCTGCCCAGAGTGGCGGCCTGGGCGCCGATGAACATCAGGGAATCTTCGCTGCGGCAGTGAGGGCACTTGACCGCGCCCACCGTCTGCCCGGCGGCATGGGTGCGGGTGTCCCGGTTCATCCGGACGCGGAAGGTCGGGCTGCCGGTCAGCGGACAGGGTCCCGGTCCCAGGCGCAGGACCAGACTGTCTTTGGACAAATGCCATTCCGCGATCTCCAGGGCGCCTTGGGCGGGCGCCGCGTCATCGTCGGGATACCAGGGACTGAGGGCGACCATCCACTTCGACATGGGCCGTTCGAATCCCCAGCCCTGATAAATCCGGGCGACGTCGGCGATCAACTGAAAACCCTGGACGCCGCGCGCCTGAATCGGATTCTCGGAATCGGGATCGACCATCGCCACCCAGACCGACTCGCCGCATTCGGTGCAGTGGGCGACCGGCAGGATGCGCTGATCGGGACGCTGCTCATCCAGCCAGCCGAAGACCGGCTGGTCGCTGACCAGGCGGCCCAGGCGGCGCAGCTCCCGGATCCACAACTGCACCTGGGTCGGGGTCAGGGGCCGGGGTGGCAACAGTTCCGCCCCCTCACCCCCGCCCTCAACCCTGAGGGGGGAGGACGCCTTGCGGCGGGATTCCCGGGCCTGGGCGACCAGGGCGAAGAATGCCGACAACACTTCGCTACGCCCGCCAAACTCCGGAACGGCGCGCAGGGAGGGATCGGCGGCGGCCACTTGGGCGACCAGTTCGGACCAGGTCCGGGGACCGTCCCGGGTGGCTTCCAGCAGGCTGGCGAACAGCGGTTGCGACCGGATCCACTGGCCCAGGGCCAGCGTCCAGCGCGTTTCCGGGGTGTCATCGCCCGGCGGCAGCCGGCCGGGGAACAGCGTCGTCCCGTCGTCGGTCGGGAAGGCGGGCGCGCCGAACCGGGGAGCGATCCGGCGGGCGAATTCCGGGGCGGTTTCGCCCTCGCGCGCCCGGCAGTCGCCGGGAGCCGGAACCGGGGTGAAATCGGCCAGCGGCGCCCGCAGGATTTCCTCGACGGTGAGCCGGTCTTCGCCGATCACGCATTCCGGCTGGAGCGGTTCCTCGAACAGCCGCCCGGCGAAGTCGGCCAGGCGCGCCAGCGGATCCTGGGTGGTTTCGTCGTCCCCGGCGGCAATGGTGGCGCTGGTCCCGATGCAGCACAACTCTCCCTGGGCGATGTCCAGCCGTTCCTTGAGCCGGCGGATGAGACAGGCGACATCCGCCCCTTGCGCCCCGTCATAGGTGTGCAGTTCGTCGAGCACCAGATAGCGCAGGGCGCCTTTCCGGTTATAGCGCCAGATGGCCTTGTCCTTCGGGCGCATCAGCAGGAAATCCAGCATTTTGTAGTTGGTCAGTAGAATGTCGGGCGGCTGGTCCTGCAACATTTGCTGGTCGGTAATGGCCCGCCAGGTCTTCTCCACCGCGCCGTCCAGCTCGATGGTCATCTCGCGGATGGCGCCTTCCTGGGTTCGGTTGAAATTGGCGGGATCGAAGCGGCCGGTGTAGAGACCGACGCGAATTTTGGCTTTCCGCGTGGGTCCGGTTCCCCAGCACAGGGCCGGCGTCCGGAAGATTTCATCGGCAAAGCGCCCGGCCTGATCGGCGGCCAGCGCGTTCATGGGATAGAGGATGATCGCCTTGATGCCTTTCCGGCCGGCGCGGTGTTCGCGATAGCAGTGATCGAGAATCGGCACCTGAAAACACTCGGTTTTACCCGAGCCGGTGCCGGTGGTGATCAGGGTTGAGGCCGGCTCTTGTCCTTTCGAGGTCAGCCGCCGCCAGGCCAGCCATTGGTGGCGGAAGGGGAGAAAGGGAACCGGCAGGTCGAAGAACCGGGTGCCGTGATCCGCAGCCGGGCGGAAGGGCCGGCGAATCTGTACCCACGGCCCCTTGAACAGGCCGTTTTCCGGGTCGTTGATGAAGCGCCGCAGGGCCTCTTCGTCGTCGCGCCGGCGAAAATTGAACGTGGCTTCCAGATAGTGGATGACCTGCTGGCGAATGTCCTGAGCGAGGGTGGCGGGGAGCATGGTTCGGCTCAATATGGATTCTGGCTTGGTCTACTCAGCCTGTTGGTCAACATCCGCATCCGCATCCGCCCACTCCAGTCCCAAATCGCTGACCAATCGCTGCTCCTCAGCCTTCAACAGTTCGCGCCGTGCGGCGAGAAGATTCAGGATCGAACCCTGAGCGTCGCTCGGCACGCCGATCTGGGTCAGCAACTGATTCTCCGAGTCAGAAGAATTGCCTGAGGCCCTGCGCTGGAGGGCATTCCGATAGTCAGTGATGGATGCTTGATCGTCAACGACGGTCAGATGCCACCAGGTCGAACGTCTCCCAGTGGTTTGCAGCAAACCCAGCGACGACCCGCCGGCGGCCAGGGCTCGGTGCGCGGGTCCCTCAAGATTACCCTGGTCCTGATGGCGCGCCATCAGCAAGGCCGAGGCCTTGGCGCGGGCGGCCCGGAAATCGAACCGAGTGAGTGCACGGACCTTCCTGGTCACATCCCGCTCCATCGCGAGCCAGTCTCCACCCTGGATCATGTTGGCCAGGGCGGCGCTGCTGCGGTCATAAATCGCCGAATTGACGCCGGCAAAAACTTCCCCATAGGTGGTTAGCCATAACCAACGCCGCACTGCCGCCAACGTCTCTGGTTCGGACAGGTCGCTGCCGTCAGAACCAAATCTGATCGCCAAGATGATGAGCTGCCAGGAGTAAGGCAGGGCTTCGGGTCCGTGGATGCCACAAGCCCGGCGGATCGCTTCGGCCGCCCTGGCTACAGCATTGAATGCTTGGTGTATCAGATGGTTATTTTCACGTAATTGATCGGCCAGCTTGTCCACCTCAAACTTGGCCGGATGCTGTCCGGCCAGGGCGGCGCACACCCGAAGGATGTGGGAGTCGGGCACATCCTGCCACCCCAAGGGTTCTAATAACTCGCTGTTATATTTTTCGAAGAGTTCCTGGGGATCGAATCCGTCCTGGTAAGCCAGTGCGGCGACCATGTTGAAGTCGCTCATCGGGGTGCCGCTGGAGTTGATCCGTTTGAAACTTTCTGTCGCATCTTCAAGCGAATCCGCAACCAGTACCGCGACCGGAATGCTGTATTCGCGCAGCCGATCCCGGAGTGCGTCAGCCTCGGTGATTTGGGTGTCGCTCAGAGGCGGCTTTTGTTCCCGGAGCCATCGGTTCAGCGCCTTGCGATCCAGGGCCGTACTCAAGCGAAGCTGGCTCGACGTCGGTTGCTGATCCTTCTTGAGCAGGATGAACCGGTCGCGGCTCTTGGCATTTTCCTTGATCGGTTGCAAGTCGAAGACCCAAACCTCTTCGCCGGCGGATCCCGTAAAGTCTCTGTCTCTGGGCGCGCGCTCGATCTCCCGGAGTTGCAGGTCGGAGATCAACCCTGGCCCCAGGATCTGTACTAGGGTCGAGAGTCGCTGATGGCCATCGAGCAACAACCGCTGACCTTCGCTGGAAACGGTCTTTCGCACCCGAAATCCGCCAACGACGTCCAGAGTCTTGAGCGGCATCCGGGTAGACCAGAGCAGGATGGTTCCAATCGGAAACCCACGGTAGAGGCTGTCGAGCAGGTCGCCACGCCTCTCCGCCGTCCAGGTTGTCTCGGTGCCTGGCCGCTGAAATCGGGGTATTCGGATGTCGCCGGTCAACACCTCGCCGACGATTTGATACAAGGGCTGGATGTAGGGTTGTCGCTCGTAAAACGGCATACTGCACCTCGGCTTACATCGCGGATGCGATCCGCTCGGCCAAATCCGTCATTTCGGGCCAAGCGCCATCTTCCTCAAACCAGTTGTCCGGCCAGCTTGAGGCGGATGGGGCTGCGGTTGCGAATGCGTTCTTGAATGCTTTGAGATAATTTTCCAAATTCTCGAAATGCTTCTCTTTGCCCATCGCTGCGTAAGCATCAATTTTTTCAATCAGTTGTTTGTGATTAGCGGGATCGGAGATTTCTGTATCAACAATCTGTCGCATGACCTTGATGGGCAGGTAGTTTTCCTGATTCCGTCGCTTCAGCCGGTAGTGATGGTTTGTCATGCCGGCTCTGTCACAAGCTCCCTCCAGCAGCCTGGAGCCTTCGCCAGGCGCCTCCGCCCGATCCCCATCATGGTCATAAACCAGGAAATGAACCAACCGCCACAGCTCGGCAGGCAATCCAAAGGCGAGACGCGCATGGTCGTCCTGGCAGAAAAACTCGACCATAGCCGCCATGACGGGCAATCCGCCGCCATTCTCGTAACGCAGTTCGCCACGCCGTTCCCAAGCCTCGAACTGTTTGCGCCACACTGGCGGCATCATGCGGCGGAGAAAGGCGGCATCGTGAATCTGATGCTCCACAATGACATGGAGCGGTTGCGCCACAGCACGCACCGCATCCTCAAGGGACAGCCAACAACCTGAATGTTCGGCGCTGAGGTCCGTCGCGCTGACCAGCACCCGCGCGGCGCCACGCACGACCGCACTGACCGATACGCGGTCGGATCGCTCCCGCAACATCGTGACCTCTGCCCGCAAACGGTCCGGTAAAGCGGCCAGCCAGGCGTCGAAGTGGGAGGATCGGCGAGTACCCCAAGGCGCATCGGGACTCATGGAAACGATCAGGGTGTGCCTGCGCAACGCCAGATTACGCAGCAGCGCCAACCGGTCCAGATCGCGGGCGATATCCCCTGCGAACAGCGCGTCGTCCATCCATACGATCATCGGGGCGTGGCCTGTTGCCAACGCAAGTCGAGGACCCGGTGGGCGAGTTCCTGTTCCTTTTCGAACACATCAGGCCGCCACCCCGACAGGGTGGCGTCCGCTGCAATCCCAATCGTCGTCACGGTAGACGCCCCGTCAGAACCCTGTTCGACCCAGTGCAAGCCCACCTGAGAGGGCTTCAATCTCTTTTCCAGCACCGCCACTTGCATCGCTCGTAACAGATAGACGGAATGCGTTTCCAGGAGTACGGGAATGCCCTGGTGGACAGTCTCCACCAGTCGATCAAACAGGGCCACTTGGAGCGTCGGATGCAAGTGCGCTTCGGGTTCCTCCACGGCGAGCATGGACGGCGCGGCCGATATGTTAGTTTCGGCCCACAGGGCGCAGAGGAGAATCGGAAGCAGAGAGCGGATGCCTTCACCCGCCAGATGCAGGGGCAACCCCTCCCGACCTCGCGCGCCGTGGATCAACTCCGGTTGGCCAGCGGCATTGACGCGCAATGCGATTTCGTTGCCGAGCCCTTCCTGCTGGGCCAGCCAACGGGATGCGGAGTCGAGTATCGACTGATTGGATGCCGCTCTGAGCCGAGCCGGCAGATCCGAACCGTCCGGGCTGCAACAGCGGGTCGAACGGACGCCGTCGCTACCGGTCGGGCGATTGGCGTACAGCCATTGCAGCCTTTGCAGAGGTGCGAGTCCCTCGCGAATGCGCTGGGCCAGCGCTTCGGCCTGGTCGGGCAGACCGTTGGGAAACAGATGGTCGAATTGCAACACGCCGGTCCAATCCTGTCCCCGATAGCTGCCAGCATAGCTGGCGCTGATTTTATTGCCATCGCGCGTGACGGTACCGTCCAGATCGACTTTGAACTTGTCGCCCTCGATTCCCGGCGTTACGTGCAAGCGGTTGACGATCAGTCCGTTCGCATCCGCAAACTGGATCTTGAATACCGAGTCGTTGGGTTGCCCCGGCGCTATCAGCGTCAGCCAGGGCGAGAGGTTGGGCGCCTGGCCCAACCAGCAAAGTTCCTTGAACGTAGCGCCGCGCAGAGCCGGGCTTTGCAGATCGAGCGGACCCGCCCCCACCTGCAACGAATCCGCCAGCAGCGCCAGGACGCGCAGCAAGCTGCTCTTGCCGGCCTGGTTGAAGCCATAGAGCAGCGTCAGGGGCCGAACGTCGAGAGCCGCTTCGTCCCGAAAGCTACGGAGCGCACTCAGCTTGAGGGCGAACAGCCGATCGGATGAGTTGGACATGGTTTTGCCAGTTACGCGAAAGAATGATCAGTGGCGAAGCGTTCACCACCCAGGCGTCAGGCACGGCGGACTTCCTCGAGCACTTCTTCAGCCGAGTATT
>JBDHRD010000082.1:0-13031 GCA_039807425.1 Candidatus Contendibacter sp.
CAGGCTTCGTCCAGTTCGTGCAACGCCTCCATCAGGGTTTCGGCAACGAACCGGCCGCCGTAGCGGCCAAAATGGCCAGCGCGGTCGAAGATGTGGCCAAAATCCAATCCTTCGTCTATCGGCATCTCGGCGATGAATTGGTCATCGTAATGATCGAAATGTTTTAGCCAGTTGGGAACATCGATGTATTCTGTTCGATCACTCAGGGCGTTCAAAACTGTTCCTCCTTTTGAAAAGCGTGCATCCATTCGTTATGCAAATTTAATGTTACACTTAAATCATTCTTAGAGATTTTTGTCGAAATCAAGAAGCATCTTATGTTAGTATTTACAAATATCATGCCTAATTATCGTCAAAGATGCCCTTAGCATAGGGGTCGTGATTATCAGGGTAATCGCGCTATATGCTTTTCTTAATACTTATCAAGTTGTTGTAAATACGGGTATGGTGCGCCAGCAAAGCGATATTCATTTAAATCAAATCGTTATGCTGACATAGCACGATTACGCTGCCGTGATTATCTGCTTGATCCAATTGTTGGCTGGAGTAGAGCGAACGGCCAAAACTAACCGAAAAATTGACATAAATTTTCACGGGTAGCGACACTGATGAGTCAAATAAGCTGTTTATCCAGCTAATACGGGCTAATTTGGCCCGTTAAGATTTTAGAGCGGTAGTAGCGTCCGCTGTGCAGGGGCAGACCGATTTCGCAGGTGCGGCAGGTGGAGTAACCAGACTGGCTAGTGTAAGGTGGACCCCATTGTCAAGACAGAAACCATCAGAGTTTAAGTTAAGGGTTCATGTCCAGCAGAAGACCTGCTGGTCGGTACCTTGGTGGGCGAATTCGCCGTCGGGTCGCGGCGCCGCTGCCGGCCCTGAAGGACGACCAAATTTATCGATGAGTTTCGCCCCCCCGCCTTGACCGGCGCATACACCCGATCGGGGGTTTGATAGCCCAGGGACTGATGGCCCCGTTCGCCATTGTAAAAATTGAAATACACTTTGAGACCGCTCTGGACCGCAGCCAAGTTCTCATACTGCTTGAGATAGAGGTCCTCATACTTGACCGTGCGCCACAGTCGCTCGACGAAGATGTTATCCGCCGCGCGCCCGCGGCCATCCATGCTGATCCGCAGCGGATGCGCCTGCAAGGCGGTGATGAAGTCATGGCTGGTGAACTGCGCGCCTTGATCGGTATTGAAAATCGCCGGGACCCCAAAGCGGCGCAGCGCCTCGTGCAGGCAGTCCACGCAGAATCCCGTAGTCAGCGTATTGCTGAGCCGCCACGCCAACACTTTCCGACTGTACCAGTCCATGATCGCTACCAGGTAACCAAAGCCTTGGGCGAGGCGGATATCGGTGATGTCCGTACTCCACGCCTGGTTGGGCCGGTCGATGGCCAATCCCCGCAGCAAGTAGGGATACACCGGATGGGCCGGATGCGGCTGGCTGGTGTGGGGACCTGGCGCCATCCCGGCTAACCCCAACTGCTGCATCAGGCGCTGCACCCGTTTTCGGTTGACCACCCAGCCCCGCTCCCGCAGAAACCCCACCATCCGCCGACTGCCAAAGAAGGGATGACGCGTATATTCTTCATCAATCAATCGCAGCAGCATCGTCTCTTCCGCCTCCACCGGAGGGGTGGGTTGATGGGCGTAATACGTGGTGCGACTGACCCCCGCCAAGGCGCATTGCCAGATCCCCGGCAGGGACTCCGCGGGGGAAATCCATGAATATCTCATCGCGACAGACGCAGAGACTGTCGGAAAACTCATCATTGATTTTTAATAAAATTTTCTGTGGAGCCCGCTTCCGGCCGGCTTAAATGGCCAAAAACTGCCTGGAAGCCGGTTCCACTACCATATAGATCAAAGGCTTAGTTTTTAGACAGCTTCTAAAACTAGCACGATCAATTCTTTGGGTCCATGGACGCCAAAGGTCAGGACCAGTTCGATATCGGCGGTTTTGGACGGGCCGGAAATCAGCAGGGCGTTGGTCGGCATTCCCTCTGCCCAGCGTTCGCGAACCATGGCGTCGGCCAGGGAGTTATAAATTTTGTCGGCCTCCAGCACCGCGATGTGGATCGCCGGCGCCAGCGACAGCAATCGGGGTTCGTTGACGTCCGGCCACAAAATCAAGGCCCCCACATCGGCGATGGCGCCCTTGGTCGAGGTGATGCCGGCGTCGAGGGCGAACAGGCGCTCCTTGCACTGTTCCACTTCCTGGGTATAACCAACCAGTGGCGGCAGACCGCTGTCCCAGTTCGCTTCCAGAGTCGGGCCGAGCGGCCCGGCGGGGCCATACAGCAGACCGTTCAACCCGCGTGGACGCAGCGCGTCCTTGAGCGTGTCGATCCAGCTTCGGCGGTCGGTGACGAGCACTTCGGCGTGCATGTTCTCCAGCAACCGCTTCAATTGCGTCACCGGATCAGCCCGGCCGCGTTCCTCGCCAGGAAGAGAAACAGTCTCGGGAATGGCCGCTGGTTCTTGCGCCGCCGCCCGCAATCGGGCCAGGATGTTAGTGCGGGCGTTACTCATCGCTGATTCCCTTTTCCTTGGCCAGCGCGTGCAGGCTCTTGCTGGCGAATGGGGGCAGGGCTCGGCTCTGGCCCCAGCGTTTCAACAATCCCACTTGGGGCAGCTTCGACAAGTGGGAACCCGTGAGCCCCAGCAGTGTGGCGTTCAGGGCGTTGAGCCAGGGCGTCGCGTTGCTGAAAGCCCAGCCTTGCCAGGCCAGGCTCTCGGCCAGATTGCGCTTGCAGCCATGTCCCTTGACAGCGTTGGGTGCGGCGGTCTGGCGGTAGGATTCGGTGCGCAACCGGCGCAGAATGGCGGTGATGGGAATTTTGACCGGGCAGACTTCCTCGCAGGCCCCACAAAAGGTGGAGGCCGTCGCCATCGCGCCAGCGTTTTCCAGTCCTTCCAGTTGCGGGGTCAGGATCGAACCGATGGGACCGGGATAGACGTAACCGTAGGCGTGGCCGCCGAGGCGGGTGTAGACCGGACAGTGGTTCATGCACGCGCCGCAGCGGATGCACTTCAAGGTCTGCCGCAGTTCGGGATCGGCCCAGATTTTGGTACGGCCATTGTCCAACAGCACCAGATGAACTTCCCGGGGACCGTCCTTCTCGCCCGGCTGGCGAGGCGAGGTGATCATGTTGAAATAGGTGGTGATCAACTGGCCGGTGGCGGAACCGGTCAGCAGGCGCAACAGTGGCGGCACGTCCTCCAGTCGTTCCACCACTTTTTCCAGCCCCATGACGGCGATGTGCACCGGCGGCGCGGTGGTGCACATTCGACCGTTGCCTTCATTTTCCACCAGACACAGCGTGCCGGTTTCGGCGACCGCGAAATTGACCCCGCTGACCCCGACCTCGCCGGCGTAAAACTTCTCGCGCAGCACCTGGCGGGCGATGGTGTTGAGTTCCTCGACGACCTCGGTGTACGGGGTGTTGGGGATCTTCTCGTGGAACAGGCGGGCGATCTGGTCGCGGTTCTTGTGAATGGCGGGGACGATGATATGCGACGGCGTTTCGTGATCCAGTTGGATGATGTACTCGCCGAGATCGGTTTCCAGCGCCTCAATGTCGTGTTCGGCCAGGAAATGGTTGAGGTGCATTTCCTCCGACACCATCGACTTGCCCTTGATCACCCGGGTGGCGTGATGGCGCTGGATGATGTCCAGACAGATCTGGTTGGCTTCCGCCGGGGTTTCCGCCCAATGCACCTGAATGCCGTTTTCGGTGCACTTTCTTTCCAGTTGTTCCAGCAATTCCGGCAGTTTGCTCAGCGCCCGCTGGCGGATGGCGTCGCCACGCACCCGCAGCCGCTCGAAGGCTTCCAGATCAGCGAACAGGGTCCGACGCCGCATCCCCATGGTATCCATGGCGACGCGGAGATTACGGCGCAACTGCTGATTGTTCAGCGCCTGGGCGAAGTTTCGGGGGAAATCGACGACGGCTTCAGCCATGGACGCGCTCCAGAAGAAATTCGGCGATGTGCTGAGCAGGAATCGGGATTTTGCGATGGCGCAGAGCCCCGTCAATGTTCATCAGGCAGCCGCAATCGCCCGATAGCAGCCGGGTGGCGCGGGTTTGCTCGATATCCATCACCTTGTCGGCGACCATCGCGGCGGAAATGTCGGGTTGCTTGATCGAAAAAGTGCCGCCGAAACCGCAACATTCCCGCTCCCGCTGCAATTCGATCAATTCGACATTTCGCAATTGACGCAGCAGCGACTTGGAATACTCGATCACCCGCATCTCGCGCAGTGCGCTACAGGAGGAATGCCAGGTGACCCGGATCGGCTGGCCCCGATCTTCCAGCTTGACGTCGAGCACTTTGACCAGGAATTCGCTCAGTTCGAGCACTCGGCTGGCGAAACGCCGCGCCTCGGCGGCCTCGGGTTCGTCGGCAAACAGTTTGGGGTAGTGGTGTTTCAGCATTCCACCGCAGGAACCGGAGGGGACGACGATGGGATAGTCTTTGGGGAAAGCCTTGAGCTGCTGGCGGGCGACCTTTTTAGCTTCCTCCGGGAAACCGGCGTTGTAGGCGGGTTGACCACAGCAGGATTGCGACTGGGGATAGACGACCTGGATGCCTTCGCGTTGCAGCAACGCCATGCTGGCCAGGCCGGCTTGGGGATAACAGAGATCGATCAGACAGGTACCAAAGAAATACACCTTCTCGGGATGGGTGGGCATGGTTTTTTACCTGTACTCGGTTTTGGTGGTTTACGCCGCCCTGCGCATCGCAAACTGGTTATCCCCGTAGTTATTGGTCTTTGGTCCAGATCGGGTTGGCCCGCATGAACGCCCGACCGAAGTCCGGCTGCTCCTCGGCGGTCCTCGCCGCCAGCCGCGTGTCCACCTGTTCCGCCTGCTGCTGGCGGAAACGCCCGCGACAGTTGCGAGAGCCTCGCCTTGCAGTTTCTCACGCGACTCCTTGTGCGCCTGGGTCCGAAATCACGTTTGATTATAGGTTATTCAAGATGCACTTGCCTGGTTGGCAAATATTGGTTAACCAAGCCCTCTCAACGAGGTTATACACGGTGCTTGGCATGGACTTATTGGTACATCGCCGGCGCGAGCGGCGGTACCAGCACCGGAACCAGCACCGCTTCCGATTTTTCCATCTATTCCAGCCGGCGTTAGATGTTACGGGTGAAATTCCGTCACGGACTTCGTTTCGCGCTCGATCCGCGCTCGATCAATTCCCCGCGCATCACCACGCGGCGCACCGACTGGGTCGGATGAGCGATCCGCTGCAACAGCAGTTCGATGGCAGCTTGTCCGAGATCATAAGTCGGCTGGGCGATAACAGTGATGCCCGGCTCCACCAGCCGGGTCCAGGGGAGATCGTCGAAGCCGGCCAGTGCGATCTGTTCGGGAAACCGCAGTTTCGTTTCCCGCAAGGCTTCGGTCAGCCCGAGCAGGATGAGGCCGTTACTCCCCACCAGCGCGTCGGGCAACGGCCGAGCGCGCACCAGTTCGCCAGCGGCAACGCGAGCAGCCTCGACCGTCGCGGGTACACCCTTGGCCTGGATTTCCAGACCCCGGGTCGCCATCGCCGTAACGTAACCCTCGTGCCGCTGCCGACCAGTGGCGCTGGCTGTACCGTAGATAAAAGCGATCCCCCGGTAGCCCCGTTCGATCAGGTGCGACGTCAAGCGATAGGCCGAATCGACGTTGTCCAGCACCACCGCATCGGCGGCGGTATCGCGGTCGCAGCGGTCGACCAGCACCACTGGAAACGGGTAATCGCTCGAGTGAAATCGAGCCAGTGTCGGCAGCGTGGGCGACAGGATTACCCCGCTGACGTTTTCATCCCGCATCAGGTCCAGATACAGCACCTCCTTCTCCGGGTCTTCGTCGGCGTTGCACAGCATCACTCGCATCCGGTGCTGATAGGCCACGTCCTCAACTGCGCGGCTGATCTCAGTGAAGAACGGATTGCGGATATCCGACACGATCAGACCGATGGTGTCGGTGCGGCGCGAGCGCAACCGCCGCGCCGCCAGATCCGGCCGGTAATCCAACGCCTGGACCGCTTCCAACACCCGTTGCCGGGTCACCTCGCTCACCCCCGCATGGCCCGCCATCACCCGAGACACCGACGCCACCGAGACCCCCGCCTGCTTGGCAACATCCTTGATCTGAGTCATCTCTACCTCATCCTCCAGCGAAGTAACCGATTACAACAATTATTCCATGTTTACAGAGTTATTGGCCTCTTTATCAACCGATACGAATTTGGGGTTTTGGCGTGAAATCCATGTCTGGAACACTACCACCATCGTCATCGTCATCGTCATCGTCATCGTCATCGCCACCGGTGAGGAACGGGGACTGGAACGGGTCGAGGCGGACTACCCGGTGGGCATCAGCGACCCGGCCTGCCCGGTGAAGTTCGTCATCACCCAGAAAGCCCTGGCCGAGGGCCGGGATTGCCCGTTCGCCTACATCCTGGTCAACATGGCTGCGCTGCATTCGGCCACGGCGGTGGAACAATTGCTGGGGCGCGTGCCGCGCCAGCCCGACGTCCGCCATCGCCACAACCAGCCGCTCAATCAGCCCTACACCTTCGTCGTCTCGCGCCACTTTGCCGAGACCGCCAGCGCCTTGCGTGACCGATTAGTAGCCGGCGCCGGCTTCGAGCGCCGTGAAGTCGCCGACTTCGTCGCCGCCGCCCGCGCCGAACAGAACCGGTTCGATCTGTTTAGCGTTCGACCGGTGACGGTCGCCTTGGCGGAAAAACCGGACCTGAAGGGCGTACCCAAAACCGTTCGGGACAAGGTGACCTGGGACGGCCAGTGCAATACGCTGACGATCAACGCCCTCCTGACCGAGGACGAAACCGAAAAATCCTCAAGGCATCGGTCACGACCGCGACGGCGGCGACCGCTATCGTCGAAGCAGCCAAAATCAGCCGCGCCGCCGCCAGCGAATTCTTCCAAATCCCGGCGGAACGGGGCGAGCGGTTTCGCATTCCGCAACTGGCGTTGCGCGTACAGGGCGAACTGCGGCTATTCGACGACCCGGAAGAGCTGGAATACCCATGGGATTTGTCGCCCTGCGACGCCGCGCCGACCGCCGATGATTGGGTGCTGCTGGGCGCGGGTTTCACCGTGTCCGAAGGTAGCGAGATTGATGTGGACGACGCCGGCAAACTGATGCCGCGCTTTCTGCCGGAACTGCAACGCGATCCGGGCCTGGCCTACCAGCCCGAAAATTGGGATGTGGCGCGGCTGGCAGCCTGGCTGTGCCGCAACCTGCCCGAGCCCTCGCTGACCCACGCCAGCAAGCAGGCTTTTGTCGCCGCCTGGCTGGTGACTACGACAGCCGGTTTGGCCATTTCGATTTCCGTGGGCACTACTACGGGCGTATCGGCGATTTCGACATCCGGGAGGAATTTGAATGCGCCTGCTGGCTGGACATCCAGGCCCAGAAAGGGCAGCTGCGATTCTGGGTGTGCAATCTGGTCCGGCGCGAGGGATGCGCGTTCTTCCTGCAAAAAGCCGACGGCCGGTTCTATCCCGATTTCCTGTGCCAGTTGCCCGGCGCGATCCTCGCCGTAGAATACAAGGGCGCGGACCGCTGGCAGGCCGCCGAGGATGACCGGCTGATCGGCGGGCTGTGGGCCGAGTTGTCCGGGGGACGCTGTCGCTTCGCGATGGTGAAAGAGAAACGCTGGGACTGGATCGAGGAGCGATTGCATTGACCCACGCCCTGCTGATTTCCGTTTTCGTCATCGCCTCCTGCGGGCTGGTCTACGAACTGATCGCCGGCGCGCTGGCCAGCTACCTGCTCGGCGACTCCGTCACCCAGTTCTCCACCATCATCGGGACGTATCTGTTCGCGATGGGCATCGGCTCCTGGCTGTCGCGCTACGTGGTCCGGGGTCTGATCGCCCGCTTCATTCAAATCGAACTGGCGGTAGGCATTCTGGGCGGCTTTTCCGCGCCGGCGCTGTTTCTGATCTTCGCCTACGCGGGCGCGTTCCGGCTGGCGCTGTACGTTCTGGTGCTGCTCATCGGCATCCTGGTCGGGCTGGAAATCCCGCTGGTCATGCGCATCCTCAAGCAGCAGTTCGCGTTCAAGGATTTGGTGGCGCAGGTACTGACTCTCGATTACCTGGGGGCGCTGGCCGTGTCGCTGTTGTTTCCCATCCTGCTGGCTCCGCATCTGGGCCTGAACCGCACCAGCCTGCTGTTCGGCCTGCTCAACGTGCTGGTGGCGGCCTGGGCGCTGTGGCTGTTCCGCGACCAAGCGCCGGGGTTGCACTGGCTGCGCGGCCAGTGCATCGCCGCGATTTTGGCGCTGGTCGTTGGCTTTGTCGCCGCCGACCGGCTCACGACGCTGGCCGAGGATCATCTTTACGCCGACGAGATCGTCCTGGCCCGCACCACGCCCTATCAGCGCATCGTGTTGACCCGCTGGCAGGACGATCTACGGCTGTTCCTCAACAACAATCTGCAATTCAGTTCCCGCGACGAATATCGCTATCACGAGGTGCTGGTGCATCCGGGCCTGAGCGCGCGGCCGGGCGCGCGGCGGGTGTTGGTGCTGGGCGGCGGCGACGGCCTGGCGGTGCGCGAAATCCTCCGTTACGACTCGGTGGAATCCATCACGCTGGTGGACCTCGACCCGGAGATGACCCGGCTGTTCGCCAGCTATCCGCTGCTGACTCCGCTGAACGACAACGCCCTGAATTCCCCCAAGGTGCGAATCGTCAACGCCGACGCCTTCCAGTGGCTGGAGCAGAACGCGGAGCAATTTGATTTCATCGTGGTGGACTTTCCCGATCCCAGCAACTACTCGCTGGGCAAGCTGTACAGCAACGTGTTCTACCGCTTGCTGGAAAAGCATCTGACGGCGAACGGCGCGGCAGTGGTGCAAACCACATCGCCGCTGTACGCCCGCCAGTCGTTCTGGTGCATCGCCCGCACCATCGAAAGTGCTGGATTGCAGGTAACGCCCTATCATGCCTATGTCCCGGCGTTCGGCGAATGGGGCTTCGCGCTGGCCACCCGCCAGCCCTGGCGACCGCCCGAACGCTATCCGCCCGGCCTGCGCTTCCTGACGCCGGAAATCACTCCGACCCTGCTTCAATTTCCGCCGGACATGGGTCCGGTCGAGACCGAAATCAACCGCCTCAACAATCAAATCCTGGTGCGCTATTACGAGCGGGAGTGGCGGCAGGTGACGCAATAAGCTGCAAGCCTGTAGGATGCGGTGAGCGCAGCGAACCGCATCGTTTGCAGCCAGCTTGTAGCCAGCTTGTAGGATGCGGTGAGCGCAGCGAACCGCATCGTTTACAACCAGCCCCGAACAACGCAAGGTGATCGATGACCGGATACCGGCGCATCTGGCTACCGGGCGCCACCTGGTTCTTCACAGTCAATCTGGCCGAGCGCCGTGAAAATCGGTTATTGGTCGAGCGGATCGATGCATTGCGAATGGCGTTTCGTTATGTTCGGGAGCGGCATCCCTTCCAACTGGAGGCGGTCGTGATTCTGCCGGACCACTTGCATTGCATATGGACGCTACCACCGGAGGATACAGATTTTTCTACCCGCTGGGGTTTGATTAAGAGCCACTTTTCGCGCGCGATCGAAACAGGTGAGCACGTTTCCCGAAGCCGCGCCAAACGGGGCGAACGGGGCATTTGGCAGCGCCGTTTTTGGGAGCATCTGATCCGCAATCAAAACGACTTCAACCGACACGCCGATTATGTTCATTGGAACCCGGTTAAACATGGGTGGGTGCAGCGAGTTACCGATTGGCCTCATTCCACCTTCCACGCTTTCAGGCAGCAAGGAATCTATCCAGAGGACTGGGGTGGCGAGAACAGCGCTAGTTGAACGCGAACGATGCGGTTCACTTCGTTCACCGCATCCTACACCCTCGTCTCGCCGCCGTAAAAAGGTGGGAAAGTCACTCCGATGCGGTTCACTTCGTTCACCGCATCCTACACCCTCGTCTCGTGCTGGATGAACCGCCGCCAATTCCTGCTTTCGCTAACCGCCGCCACCGCAACAGCGGGTGGGGCTTATGCCTGGCGCCACCTGAATTCGTCCAAAACCCCGCCCCTGCCGGAAGGCGAAATCCTCGGTGCGTCCGACGCTCTCGGTCACCGACTGCGAGCCATGGACTTCTCGGAACCGAATGAAACGCTGAAAACTCCGGTCGTCATCGTCGGTGGTGGCATCGCCGGATTATCCGCCGGCTGGAAGTTGCAAAAAGCCGGCTTCACCGACTTCGTGATTCTGGAACTGGAGCCGGAAGTCGGCGGCAACGCCCGCAGCGGCGAAAATTCCATCACCGCCTATCCCTGGGGCGCGCATTACCTGCCGTTTCCGACACGGGAATCCCGGGCGGTGCGTGAACTTCTGGCGGATTTCGGCGTACTGCGCGGCGATCCTTACGCTGCCGAACCGGTTTACGACGAGCGCACCATCAACTTCGCCCCGCAGGAACGGCTCTATGCTCACGGCGTCTGGCACGACGGACTCTGGCCACGGGTCAGCGTCCGGCAACGGGATTTCGACCAGTACCGCCGTTTTCACGATCTGATGGATGACTTCCAGCGCCGGCGTGGCGCGGACGGGCGCAAGGCCTTTGCCATCCCCATCGACTTCAGCGCCCGCGATCCCGACCTGCTGGCGCTGGATCGGCTGTCGATGCGCGATTTTCTGCTGCAACAAGGACTGGATTCGGAACCGCTGCACTGGTACGTCAATTACGCCTGCCGCGACGACTACGGCTGTCGGTACGACGAAACCTCGGCCTGGATGGGCATTCACTACTTTGCCAGCCGCGACGCCCGCGCCCGCGACGCCGACCGCGACGACGTGTTGACTTGGCCGGAGGGCAACGGCTGGCTGGTGAAAAAGCTGCGGGAACGGCTGGAACCGCAGCTCATCACGGGTGCGCTGGTCTGGCGGCTGTCGGAACTGGACCGGGCGGTGCTGGTGGATGCCTGGCATCCCCGGGAGAATCGTTCGGTGCGGCGGCTGGCGCGAATGGTGATCTGGGCCGCGCCAGTGTTTCAGGCACCGAAAGTGTTTCGGGAACTGGCGCCCGAACTGGCGGGGGCCATCGGCGAATTCGAGTATGCACCCTGGCTGGTCGCCAATCTCAGCCTGCGCGGCTTTCCCGAGGAACGCCGGGGCGCGCCGCTGGCTTGGGACAACGTGCTGTACGACAGCGCCGCGCTGGGCTACGTGGTCGCCACCCACCAGCATTTGGCGGCGCATCAGGAGCAGACCGTATTCACCTGGTATCAGGCGCTGTGCGACGACCCGCCGGAGCGGGAGCGGCAGCGACTGCTGGAGGCACCGTGGGCGGCGTGGGCGGAAATTATCCTGCACGATCTGTCCAGGCCCCATCCCGATATCCGCCAGATCGTCACCCGCTTGGATTTAATGCGCTGGGGTCACGCCATGGTTCGACCCCGCCCTGGCCTCGTCTGGGGCGAAGCCCGCCAGCGGTTGTTGAATGCTCAAGACCGGGTGCTGTTCGCCCATTCCGACCTGAGTGGCTGCTCGGTGTTCGAGGAAGCCAATTATCGCGGGGTGCTGGCGGCGGAACGGGTTCTGGAATCGCTGAAAATCCCGTTCGCGTCTTCCGTTCAGGCATAGGCTACACTTGCGGGACCTCGCTTCCACCGATTTTCCCGTATCAGGAGCCGCGCCATGGGCCACGACCTCGACCCTGAACAAAAAATCACGGTGCAAATCACCGAGGATTCTGAACTGGAGCTGCGGTTGAAACGCATCATGGTCCCGCCCGGCCAGAAAATTGCTCTGCGCAACGATGACGATCCCGGGTTTACCGCCAATTTCAAGAACAAAAAGGCCACCCAGAAAAAACTGGAAAAAAACATCGCCGCATTGGCCGAATATCAGGACCTCCTCTACGCTCAGGACACCTACGCGCTCCTGATCATCTTTCAGGCCATGGACGCCGCCGGCAAGGACGGCGCCATCAAGCCCGTCATGTCCGGCGTCAATCCTCAGGGCTGTCAGGTATTCAGTTTCAAGGTCCCCTCCGCCGAGGAACTCGATCACGGCGATCTGTGGCGAACGATGAGTTCACAGAGCATCCACCTCCATACCTTGCTGCCCTGACGGCCAGGGTGAACGGTGGATCGCTGGCCTGATGCCCGAGCGGCCACGAAACCCGCTTCTTTGTTGTATCCTTAACCCGTGATAACCCCGTGCGGGCCATGGATTTTCGCCATCGCCCACCCAACTAGAACCAGGAGCCACGCGATGCGAGAAATTCATCATGCGCTGGTGCTCAACATGCATCAGCCCCCGAGCAATCTGGATCGCCTGCTCGAGACCAACGAATGGGAAGCCAAGGAAATCCTGTTTGCCTACGACCGCATGCCGCGGGCGCTATGGGACTACCAGGACATCGCCCGCGTGCATCTGTCGCTGTCCGGGACGCTGCTGGAAACCCTGTCCAACCCTGGCTTCCAGGAACGCGCCTACGGCATGGTGGATTGCGGCAAGCTACTCTGGCATCTGCAAAACCAGCAATTGTTCGAGATTATCGGCACCGGTTACTACCACCCGGTGCTGGCGCTGATTCCCGAAGCCGACTGGGACGAACACATCGCCCGCTGGCAGGTCATTGCCCGCCATCTGCTGTGGCGAACCCAGTTCAACGGCTTCTGGCCGCCGGAAATGGGCTTCGACATGAAACTGATTCCGCACCTGAAAAAGGCCGGTTACCGCTACGTCCTGGTCGACTGCGAGTACGTGGATCCGGTGGACTCGATGCACTGGCAGGAGCTGCGCTACCGGCCGCACATCGCCGAGTACGGCGGTGAGGAGATCGTGATCATCGTCCGCGACCGCGAGCTGTCCGACGCCCAACTGGCCGGCATGGACTACGGCTGGTTCTATCACGAGCTGCACGAGCGCACCAAATGGTGTGATTTCCCACCGCTGGTGACCACCGCCACCGACGGCGACAACGGCGGCTGGTTCCGCAACGTCGCCGAAAAGGCCAATTTCTGGAC
>JBDHRD010000083.1:0-13005 GCA_039807425.1 Candidatus Contendibacter sp.
TGTCTAAAAATTAACTATTTGATCCATATGGCAGTTGATTCGGCTTTCACCCAGCTTTTGGCGATTCAAACCGTCTGGAAGCTGGCTCCACAGAAAATGCGTTCTTTTTGCTGCATAGCAATACGCTGCATTTAAACAAGATTCCAGTGCATTCCGTAGTCGGAAAACAAAAAATATTTATAAATCAAAGAGTTAAATTTAGACAGAAGGGAATTCAACAGTCTAATCCAAGCCTCCTTCAAGCTTTATATATCATTATGAATCAATTAGTTGGGGATACCGGGAAATACCAAAAAGCCGTTAATATCCGTCTTCCAGAAACGACCGGATGAATTCGACGACGGCCTCCTTGCCCCGGAAGATGCCATAGTGCCCCTCGCAGAGAATGTCTGCCTCCAGCGCCAGCAACCGTTCCAGCGAAGCCCGGTAATCCGCCCGGTTCGAGCGCAGGCGCAGATCCAGCGGCCCATGCACGTCCTGGCCGAACAGCACGGTTTGGCCTTCGGATTCCGCCAGATAGGCAACCGAACCGGGGGAATGGCCGGGAATGTGCAGGGCGGTGATGGCTCGTTTGCCCAGCGGCAATATTTCCCGCGCCCCGCGCAGTCGGCGGTCCACCGGGCAGGGAGAGAGCTTGGCGCCGTACCAACTGGCCGCCGTGACCTCGTTGTCGCCGCGCTCCAGAAAATCGGCGTCCAGTTCGTGAATGACCACCGGACAGCCCAGCGTCTCGCGCAGGCCGCGGGCACCGCCGGTGTGGTCGTAGTGGCAGTGGGTCAGTAACAGATATTGAATCTGTTCGGGCCGCACGCCCAAAGTGGCAATATGGCCGAGCAATCGTTGTTGACCACGACCGGCACCCGCATCCACCAGCGCAGCATGGCCGTCGAAGTCGATTAGGTAAATGGCAGCATCCTCGGCGGCGGTGAAACCCTGACCGCCCACCTGGAAGATTTCACGGGTGATGGTGACCGGTTGCGCCATGGGGATTCTTTTCTGATGGTTACGCTGGCGAAAAGCTGACCGCCAAAACCCGTCCGCGTTCAGGCGGGTCCAGCGAACTCGCTCGACCGCACGGCGCGGGCTAGCTTATCGAGGACGCCGTTGACGTAGCGGTGGCCCTGTTCCGCGCCAAACATCTTGGCCAGTTCCACCGCCTCGTTAATCACGATCCGATAAGCCAGGTCCCGGTGCTGGGTCAGTTCGTAGCCACCGATCCGCAAAATGGCGCGCTCCACCGGATCTACCTGCGCCAGCGGCCGGTCCAGGAATGGCTCCAGCGCCGTGTCAATCTCCGCCGCCCGCGCTGGCACTTCCCACACCAGTTCCCGGAAGTAGTCGGGATCGGCCTTGCGCAGATCCTCGTCGGCCAGAAACTGCGCCGCGATTCGGGCGGGGTCCTGGCCGGTGATCTGCCACTCGTACAAAGCTTGCGCCGCGCAGCGCCGCGCCCAACTGCGCTTGCCCGGCTGGGGTTTGCGGATCGGGCCAGCCATGCGTCACGCTTCCAGCCGGCGCAACAGGCTGACCATTTCCAGCATCGACAACGCCGCCTCGGCGCCCTTGTTGCCGGCCTTGGTTCCCGCCCGCTCCACAGCCTGGTCGATGGTGTCCACCGTCAGCACGCCGAAACCCACGGGAATATCGTATTCCAGCGCCACGCTGGCCAGTCCCTTGACGCATTCGCCAGCGACGTATTCGAAATGGGGGGTACCGCCGCGAATCACCGCACCCAGGGCGACGATGCCGTCGTAGCGCTCGCTGGCGGCCAACCGTTGCGCCGCCAGCGGCAGTTCGAACGAGCCCGGCGTCCAGATCAGGTCGATGCTGGTCTCGGGCACGCCATGCCGACGCAGGGCGTCCACCGCCCCATTGATCAGGCTCTGCACGATGAAACTGTTGAACCGCGCCGCCACCAGGGCAAAACGGGCATCCTGAGGCGGGGTGAAATCGCCTTCGATGGTGGTGATGTGCTGCATGGGAGATTCCGCGAGGAGTGTGGAGAGAGAGGGAGGTTCAGGAAACGTATTCGACGACTTCCAGATTGAAGCCGGACAGACCGGTGAGGCGCTTGGGCGCGCCCAGTACCCGCATGCGCCGCACGCCGATGTCGAGCAGGATTTGCGCACCGATGCCGTAGGTGCGCAACTCGGCGGACTGATCGGCGGGACGCGGCGGTTCGCTGGAGCCGAACTGGTAGCCGCGCATTCGCCGAATCAGCGTCGCCGGATCTTCGGAGCGGCTGAGGAACACCAGCACTCCGGCCGGTTCCTTCGCCACCCGTTGCAGCGTGTCGCGCAGCGGCCAGCCGCTGTCGGGCAAGCGCAGGGCTAACAGGTCGCTCAACAGATTTTGCACGTGAACTCGCACCAGAACCGGCTCGTTGGTGTGGATCTCGCCTTTGACCAGCGCGAAATGCACTTGCCGTCCGACCGCGTCCTGATAAGTCAACACCCGGAACGGGCCGAATTCCGTGTTCATCAACGCATCGGCGACCCGCTCGACGGTCTTTTCGTTCTGCATCCGATAGCGAATCAAATCGGCAATCGTGCCGATTTTCACGCCATGTTGCGCAGCGAAGAGTTCCAGATCGGGCCGCCGCGCCATGCTGCCGTCTTCGTTGAGAATTTCAACGATCACCGCCGCCGGCTCCAGCCCAGCCAGCCGGGTGAGGTCGCAGCCAGCCTCGGTGTGACCGGCCCGGGTTAGAACGCCGCCCGGCTGGGCCATGAGGGGGAAGATGTGGCCGGGTTGCACCAGATCCGCCGGTTTGGCGTCGGGACGGACGGCGGTGCGAACGGTATGGGCGCGGTCGTAGGCGGAAATGCCGGTAGTGACGCCCTGGGCGGCTTCGATGGAAACGGTGAAGTTGGTGGAAAAGGGCGTGGCGTTGTCCTGCACCATCAGCGGCAGACGTAATTGCTGGCAGCGTTCGCGGGTCAGCGTCAGGCAAATCAGGCCGCGTCCGTAGCGGGCCATGAAGTTGATGTCCTCGGGGCGCGCCAGCGAGGCGGCCATCAACAGGTCGCCTTCATTTTCCCGATCCTCGTCGTCCATGACGATGACCATCTTGCCCTGCCGCAGGTCGGCGAGGATTTCGGCAATGCTGTTGAGAGTCATGATTATTTCCAGAACCCGTGTTCGCGTAATAGCGCCTCGGTCAGGCCGCCGCCGCCCGGTTGCGCGGCGCGCTCGCCCAGCAGGAGTCGTTCCAGATAGCGGGCGATCAGGTCCACTTCCAGATTAACCCGCCGGTCGACCTGGCTATCAGCGAGGGTCGTTTCCGCCAGGGTGTGCGGAACGATGTTGAGTTCGAAGGCCGCGCCGTCCACCCGATTGACGGTGAGGCTGATCCCGTCCACGCAAATCGAGCCTTTTTCGGCGATGTAGCGTGCCAGTTCGTCCGGGGCTTGAATGCGCAACCGCCAGGAACGACCGTCGGGACGCCATTCGGTGACCGCGCCGATGCCGTCGACGTGGCCACTGACCAGGTGGCCGCCGAGCCGGGTGGTCGGGGTCAGCGCCTTTTCCAGGTTGACTTTCATCCCCGGTTTGGCCGCGCCGAGGATGGTGCGTTCCAAGGTCTCGCGCGAGACGTCGGCCCAGAAGCCGTCGCCGGGCAGGTCGATGGCGGTCAGGCAGATGCCGCTGACGGCGATGCTGTCGCCAAGTTGGACATCGCTCAGGTCCAGCTTGCCGGTGGCGATGCGCAGGCGGACATCGCCGCCGCGCGGCTGAAGGGCGGTGATCGTTCCGACCGCGGTGATAATGCCGGTGAACATGGGGGTGCTCGAAGGGATTAGAGGAACTTCCGAAATTCTTCCACCGTAAATCCCGCATCCTGCACGATGCCATCCATGGTGAAGGCATGAATGGGATGATTGCGGGGAACCGTTACAAACCTGCTTCCATTCGACAGAATGATATGCTTTTCCCCTTGGCGGACGATGCGAAAACCGGCTTTTTCCAGAGCGCGGACCGCTTCCAGATGATTCACTCTTGGAAGTTTTGGCATCTTTAACCCGCTATTTACGCTATTTCTATTTCTCGCACATCCTGACCTTGAACAGACTCCAGGATGGCCGTCAGGTATGCCTGAATGGCATCGCGTATATTTTCCATCGCTTCCTGTTCCGTGTCCCCTTGCGACCAGCAACCTGACAGACTGGGACATGAAACGCTGTAACCTTCCTCCGATTTATTAATGATAACTTTATATTTCATGGAGTTGCTCTCATCGGCTTTAACTTTATCCGCCAATCCCTGCCCACCGCCCGCGTTTCCACGATCTCCATCTCCATCCGCTCGCTCATCCGCGTCAATTCCGGCAACTGAAACAGTCCGCGCGCCTGATTGCCGAGCAACAGTGGCGCCATGTAAATCACCAGTTCATCCACCATTCCCGCCTGCAGCAATGCGCCGGCCAAGGTCGAACCACATTCGACGTGGATTTCGTTGCACTCGCGGCGGGCGAGTTCCACCATGACGGTGGGCAACTCCAGCCCTTGTTCGGCGCGCGGCAAAATCACCATTTCCGCCCCCGCGGCCCGCAGCGGTTCGTGCGCGGCGAGATCGGAAACAGCAGTGAAAATCAGTACTTGACCGGGTAGTTGCAAGATTTTGACGGTGGGCGGCGTGCGCAGTTCGGTGTCGAGAATCACCCGCAACGGCTGGCGGGTGGCTTCCGGCAGGCGGACGTTGAGGCTGGGATCATCGGCCAGCACGGTGCCAATGCCAGTCAGAATCGCCGAGGCGCGCGCCCGGAGTCGTTGCACGTCCCGGCGCGCGGCCTCGCCGGTCAGCCATTGGCTTTCGCCCGAGGCCAGCGCGGTGCGCCCGTCCAGGCTCATGGCGAGCTTGAGGCGGACGAAGGGCCGGCCCCGCGTCATGCGCTGAATGAACCCGGGATTCAGCGCCCGCGCTTCCGCTTCCAGCACGCCGCATTCCACCATGACGCCGGTCTCTCGCAGGATCGCGAGGCCTTTGCCGGCCACTTGTGGATTGGGGTCGGACGTGGCTGCCACCAGCCGGGCAATTCCAGCTTTGAGCAGCGCATCGGTGCAGGGCGGGGTGCGACCCTGATGGCAGCAGGGTTCCAGCGAGACATACGCGGTCGCGCCACGCGCCCGTTCGCTGGCAAACTCCAGGGCGATCACCTCGGCGTGGGCTTCGCCGGCGCGCTGGTGCCAGCCTTCACCGACGACGATTCCCTCCTTGACCAGCACGCAGCCCACATGCGGATTGGGATCGGTGTGGTACAGACCGCGCCGGGCGAGCGTCAGGGCGCGTGCCATGTAGCGGTAATCGTCGGGGGACATCACTCAGTATCCGCCGGATCCGACTGCGTACCCTGCAAGCGTTCGATTTCGACCCGGAAGGCGTTGACGTCCTGGAAGCTGCGATAGACCGAGGCGAAGCGGACGTAGGCGACCTGATCCAGATCGCGCAGCTCGTCCATGACCCATTCGCCGATTTGCTGGCTGCTCAATTCCCGTTCGCCGCTGGCGCGGGCGCGATTTTTAATGCGAAGGAGGGTTTCCTCGATTCGCGCCGCGCCGACCGGGCGCTTTTCCAGCGCCCGCAGCAAACCGGTGCGCAGCTTTTCCTCCAGGAACGGCTCGCGGCGGCCGTCGCGCTTGACCACCGGCGGCATCAGCAGTTCCGCCGTTTCGTAGGTGGTGAAGCGGGTGTTGCAACGGGAACATTCGCGCCGGCGGCGGACCTTGTCGCCTTCCACGGTCAGCCGGGAGTCGATCACCCGCGTGTCGTGTTCACCACAGAACGGACAATGCATCGTCGCCGCCTCGCGCGCTGACTCAAGAAATCAGCCATACACCGGGAAGCGGGCGCACACCTCGGTCACTTGACCACGCACCCGCTCGATCACCGCATCGTTGCCGAGATCGTCGAGGATGTCGCAGATCCAACCGGTCAGTTCCCGACACTCGCGTTCCCTGAACCCGCGCGTGGTGATCGCCGGCGAGCCGATGCGAAGGCCGCTGGTGACGAACGGCGACTGCGGGTCGTTGGGGACGGCGTTTTTGTTGACCGTGATATGGGCGCGGCCCAGCGCGGCGTCGGCCGCCTTGCCCGTCAAACCCTTGGCGATCAGGCTGACCAGGAACAGGTGATTGTCGGTGCCCCCGGACACCACGTTGTAGCCGCGCTCCAGGAATATTCCAGCCATGACGCGGGCGTTGGCGACCACCTGTTTCTGATAGTCGACGAAATCCGGTTGCAGGGCCTCCAACAGCGCCACCGCCTTGGCGGCGATGACATGCATCAGCGGGCCGCCCTGCGTGCCGGGGAAGACCAGCGAATTGAGCTTCTTTTCGATGTCGGGATTGGCGCGGGCCAGGATCAGGCCGCCGCGCGGGCCGCGCAGGGTCTTGTGGGTGGTGGTGGTCACCACGTCGGCGATCGGGAGCGGATTAGGATACAGGCCCGCCGCGACCAGCCCGGCGACGTGCGCCATGTCCACCACAAAATAGGCGCCAACCTGATCGGCGATGGCGCGAAACCGTGGCCAGTCCACGACGCGCGAATAGGCCGAGAACCCGGCGATGATCATCTTCGGCTTGCATTCCAGCGCCAGCCGCTCGACCTGGTCGTAATCGATCTCGCCGGTGGCTTCGTTCAAACCGTATTGCACCGCCTGATACAGCCGCCCGGAGAAGTTGACCTTGGCGCCGTGAGTGAGGTGACCACCGTGGGCCAGACTCATGCCGAGGATAGTTTCACCCGGCTCCAGCAGCGCCATGTAGACGGCGGCGTTGGCCTGTGAACCGGAGTGGGGCTGAACATTAGCGTAATCGGCCTGAAACAACCGCCTGGCGCGATCAATCGCCAGTTGTTCGGCGATGTCCACGAACTCGCAGCCGCCGTAATAGCGCTTGCCCGGATAACCTTCGGCGTACTTGTTGGTCAGCACCGAACCCTGGGCTTCGAGCACACGCGGACTGGCGTAGTTTTCCGAGGCGATCAGCTCGATGTGGGCTTCCTGGCGCTGCTTTTCGCCCTGCAAGGCGGCCCACAACTCGTTATCAAATCCGGCGATCCGCATCTCTTGACTGAACATTCGCGACCTCTGCAAAGGCAGGCGCCCGCCGCCTCGGAGAGAAAGAGCGGGCGAACCAAGGGAAAGCAATAAATACTACCTTACTTTGACCGTGAGAGGCAGGGTTTTGATGAGGGGCAGCGCTCCCGTGGGATCGGCGCGGGAACGCCCGGTGTTGAAAAGGTCTCAGCGCATGGGGGTTTCGAGAAAGGAATCCACTACCGCAACCCAGGCCTTGCCGACGTTGCGCAGATCGTAGCCGCCGCCCCCGACGCCGATGATGCGGCCTTCCGCGAACTCTTCGGCGATTTCGCACAGCCCACGGGCGGCCCGGCTGTGAGCGCGAGCCGAGTAGTGCAGGTGAGCCAGCGGGTCGCCGTCCAGGCCGTCGGCGCCGCAGTTCATGAAGATGAATTGCGGTTCCCACTTGCGCAGGAATTGTTCGACGTTGCCCCACATCATCATGAAGTCGTCGTCGGCCGACAGCGGCAACAGCGGGATATTGAGTTTGCGGCCTTTGGCCTCGCCCTTGCCGACCTCGTGCGCGAAGCCGCTCTGCGGGAAGTTGTAGCGGCCGTCCTCGTGGATGTCGGCGAAGATGACAGTCGGGTCGGATTCAAACGGGTAGAACAGGCCGTCGCCGTGATGGGCGTCGATGTCCACGTAGGCGATCCGTTCCAGGCCATATTCCTGTTGCAGAATCTTGATGGCCACGCCGACGTCGTTGAACACGCAGAATCCGGAAGCGGTATCGGGCATGCTGTGGTGCAGGCCGGCGATGGGGACGAAGACGCGCCGGGCCTCGTTGCTCATGACCTTGCGGGTGGCGTCCACGACGGTGCCGACCACCACCGAAGCGTCCTCGAACACACCCTTATAGGCCGGGGTGTCGCCATAATCCAGCAGACCATCACCCGCCTCGGAGAAGACCTTGACCTTCTCCACGTAGTCGGCGGTGTGGAACAGCTTGAGCTGTTCCTCGGTCACCGTGGCGGGCTGGAACACCCGAACCTGGTAATCGAAGTGGCGTCGGTGCATTTCGTCCCAGAAAGCATGGATGCGATCTTCGCCGAACGGGTGATCCTCGAATCCGTAACGGCCCAGTTCTTCGCCGGCATAGACGGCCACCGTTCTACTTCGCGCCATCACATTCCATCCTCATATCTTTGGGGTTATCGGTTTTTTATTACTTTATCATAGTTCAGTTCCAGGCAAGTTGAACCGTGGCAGGGTTGAAATCCACCGGTCGCCGCCCGCTGCTCTGCTTAAAAAAATCGTTCTACATCGCAATTCCTCAACTCCAGGAGTTCCCATGGCTATCGAACACCAGGATATTTTTCCGCGTGACCGCCAGCCGACCGTCCGCATTCTGGCGATGCCGGCTCATACCAATCCTAACGGCAACATCTTCGGTGGCTGGATTATGGCGCAGATGGACGTGGCCGGCAGCGTAGTGGCGGTCGAGTACGCCGGTGGGCGGGTGGCCACCGTCGCTGTCACCTCGATGAAGTTTCACAAGCCGGTGTTCGTGGGCGATCTGGTGAGTTGCTTCGCCCAGATCCAGAAGGTGGGTTCGACCTCGATCACCGTCAAAGTGGAGGTGTTCGTCCAACGCGCCCGCGATGGTCGGTTGTTGACAGACAAGGTCACCGAGGCGGTGATCATTTACGTTGCCATCGACGATAACGGCAAGCCGCGCCAGTTGCCGGAGCGGGGACCGGATTTCGGACAGTATTGGTGAGTACAGGCGGTATGAACCGTTCGACCGAAGGGGTATCGGTGATATACTGCGAAGTCATATATCGCCCATGCTGGAGGTCGCCATGCCCAAAACCGCCAAGGTATTTATGAGTGGTCGCAGTCAGGCCGTGCGTTTGCCGGTTGAGTTTCGCTTCGACTGCCGGGAAGTTTTCATCGAAAAGCAGGGCGACGCCGTGGTGCTGCGGCCAAAGCCCCAGAGTTGGGCTGATTTTTTCGCCCGCGCGCCGCGTGTTCCAGAGGATTTTCTGGCGGACCGTGTCGATGAGCTGCCGCAAGACCGGGAGTTTTTCCACGATGTGGATGCTTGATACCAATATATGCGGCTATGTGTTGCGTCGTCATCCGCTGACCGTGAAGGCGCACTTCGATAAGGTCGGGCCGGATCAACTGGCGATCTCGACCGTCGTGCTAGCGGAACTATTGTTCGGAGCGGCCCAGCATCCCACCAAGGGCGCTGGGATTCGTCAGGATATCGACGATATGGCGCGCCGGCTGCTGGTGATGCCTTGGAGCGCCCAAGCCGCCGATGAATACGGTCGGTTACGGACTTTTCTGCGACGCCAGGGAACGCCCATCGGCGGCATGGACCTGCTGATTGCCGCCCATGCCTTGGCCGAGAACGCCGTGCTGGTGACGAACAACCTGCGCGAGTTCGGACGGGTGCCGGGCTTACGGCTGGAAAACTGGGCGGAGTCGTGAAGGTTCGATAACCGTCTAAGTTCAGCCATACCCCCCGCCGCCCGGCGTTCAGCAGGATGGGATCCACGTCGGTGCCGACCGCGGCCCGCCGTGGGCGCGGCTGGTGACGAGTCAGCAGCGGATCGTCGCGTGCCGTGACCTGGGCTTGCCAACCGGGTTCGACCAGCGTGGTCGCGCCGGATTCGCTGATGATCGCCGGGCCGACGATGCAGTCGCCGGGTCGCAACTCGGTGCGCCGGTGAAGCGGGGTAGCAATATTGTTACCGGCGATGGGCAATCGGACGGTGGCGGGATCGAAGGCAATAAGGGCTTCGCCTTGCACCGAGACCCGCTCGCGGACTTCCGCCACCTGTTCGTACAGCAGCTCCGGCAACACCATCTGACGGGCGAACAGCCTGGGCCGATTCTGGTAGCCGATGCGCAGAGCGTCCCGAAAGCCACGAGTGATCAGCAGCAGGGTACGGTCGCCCTTGCGTTCCAGCAAGGCGTTGCGACGGTAGTTCCCATTTTCACCACTGCGAGGTGTTCGGTGGGAATCGGTTGATCCGCGGCCACGTTCAATAAATCACGGATGCCTTGCAAAGCGGCGTCGGCGTAATGCTCTGGGTTATCCGATAGCAGCTTGTGCGTCAGCAGTTGGCCGTCAGGGCGGCGAGCGACGATATCAGTAAACGTGCCGCCCCGGTCGATCCAGAACTGCCAGCGAGCGGAAGAGGGGGCGATAGAGTCGGTCATAACGGTGTGTTCCACGGTGGTGGGGTCTCGGCGGGTCAACGGTTTGGAATGAACCTACGCCGGTTCATTTTGAACGTCCGGTTCCCTGGAATCCCCGCGTATTTTTAGCTAAAAATATAATAAATTCAATAAACTGAATAAAATAAAGTTAATAAATTGATTTATGTCCGCAACTGGCAAAATGCTTGCTAATAGTTAAGACATATTAATTTGGTAGGTTATTTTGAGGAGAAGGCGATAATGATGATGATCACCCCACAAAATGAGGTCCATGTTAATGGAAGACAACGCGCCATCAGGCGGAGAAGAGTGTTTAGGAAAAGCCTGCCGGCTCGACAGGAAAGCGAGACTCGGGAAGAGGCCGCGATCTTCGCGGGCTGGTGCAAGAAAACCCTGGTGGTACTGAAGGGACTGAAGGAAGCCGTGGCTACGTTAACTTGGCTGAAAGCCATCATGGCTTCTCTGTTTGGAATGAGTTTTGTCTTTTATTCCTGTTCTCCCTCGATAAAGTTGTTGGCCGAAATTTTTCCACAGGCTGAAGCAGGCCAGCAGTTTTTATGGGCGAACCCAAATGGAGCGGTCAAGGCCGGGTTCGACAATGGATGCGCCAGGCCCAGATTGGCCAATATATTTGGATTTTTTGGTACTTCATCCGGTCTGCGGCTTCAATATGGGGTTGTGGCCGATATGCGGGATGGGGGATGGGGTGTGCATTGGGATCAAGCACCGACCAAACGTTTCGACGCTTCCGGATTCGATCATTTCAGCTTCTGGGTTCGCGGGGCCAGTGGAGAAGAATTGTTTGAGATCGGGCTCAAAGACAAGGACGCCAAGGAAACCAAGATCGAGTCGAAGGATTGGATAGCCGCCAGTGACCTCAGGAATGGGGTTGAAGTGATCATTCCTTTGGCTGAATTCAAGGGTGTGAACAAGCAATCGCTGAATAACATCAGTTTTAGCTTCAACTCTCTGCACGGGTCGGGGAGCATCTGTATAGATAGTATGACTTTTAGAGCAAAAGATAGCCGTGCCTGAATCATATCCTGACTATTGCTTTTTAGGGTTATAGGGACTATGCCTAATAAATAGAGTTCTGACTACACGGGAATCATCAGACCGCCGATCTATAAAATTTCATGAATGGTGTTGCTTTCTTTACGGATACCCGGCCAGTAGTGGACTCGAAAGCTGCCTGTGGATAACCAAGCGCCGGCGCCAGCGATAGCTACCAAGCCATTTGAGGAGAAAAGCCGTGCTGTACTCAAAAATCGGTTTTAAATCCCGTTACCAGAACTTCGTCGGCGGCCAGTGGACGCCACCGGTCAAAGGCGAGTATTTCGAAAACGTCAGCCCCGTTACCGGCCAGGTTTTCTGCGAGGCGCCGCGTTCCACCGCCGAGGACATCGAGCAGGCGCTGGACGCCGCCCATGCCGCCGCCGACGCCTGGGGCCGAACCGTAGTCGCGAACCGGGCTGCTCTACTAAACAAAATCGCCGACCGGATGGAAGCCAACCTGGAAATGCTGGCGGTGGCGGAAACTTGGGACAACGGAAAGCCGGTCCGGGAATCCCTGGCGGCAGATTTGCCCTTGGCCATCGACCACTTCCGTTATTTCGCTGGCTGCATCCGCGCCCAGGAAGGCACGCTGGCGGAAATCGACGACAACACTATCGCGTATCACTTCCACGAACCGCTGGGCGTGGTCGGGCAGATCATTCCCTGGAATTTTCCTATCCTGATGGCGGTCTGGAAGCTGGCGCCGGCGTTGGCGGCGGGTAACTGCGTGGTACTGAAACCCGCCGAACAGACGCCTGTTTCCATTCTGGTGCTGCTGGAACTGATTCAGGACTTGCTGCCGCCAGGCATCGTCAACGTAGTGAACGGGTTCGGTCTGGAAGCGGGTAAGCCGCTGGCGTCGAGCCGGCGCGTGGCCAAGATCGCCTTCACCGGCGAGACCACGACCGGGCGGCTGATCATGCAGTACGCCTCGCAAAACCTGATCCCGGTAACCCTCGAACTGGGTGGCAAATCACCCAACATTTTCTTCGCCGACGTGTGCGCCCAGGATGATGCCTTCTTTGACAAGGCCCTGGAAGGCTTCACGATGTTTGCTCTGAATCAAGGCGAGGTTTGTACCTGCCCCTCGCGGGTGTTGATTCAGGAGTCCGTTTACGACCGCTTCATGGAGCGGGCGGTGGCGCGGGTGAAGGCGGTCAGGCAGGGCCATCCGCTCGATACCGACACCATGCTCGGCGCGCAGGTGTCCACCGAACAGATGGAGAAGATTCTCAGCTACCTGGACATTGGCCGGCAGGAGGGCGCGACCTGTCTGACCGGGGGGCAGCGGGCCGAAATGAGCGGCGAACTCAAGGAGGGTTTCTACATCCAGCCGACGGTGTTCCAGGGCCATAACCGGATGCGAATTTTCCAGGAGGAAATCTTTGGGCCGGTGGTGGCGGTGACCACCTTCAAGGATGCCGCCGAGGCGTTGGCCATCGCCAACGACACGTTGTACGGCCTCGGCGCCGGGGTGTGGAGCCGCGATACCAACACGGCTTATCGAATGGGACGCGGCATCAAGGCGGGACGGGTCTGGACCAATTGCTATCATCTTTATCCCGCGCACGCGGCCTTTGGCGGCTACAAGCAGTCTGGAATCGGGCGGGAAACCCACAAGATGATGCTCGACCACTACCAGCAGACCAAGAATCTGCTGGTGAGCTACAGCCCCCAGGCGCTGGGGTTCTTCTGAG
>JBDHRD010000084.1:0-12718 GCA_039807425.1 Candidatus Contendibacter sp.
GGAGCCAGACGGGATCGAACCGACGACCTCCTGCATGCCATGCAGGCGCTCTCCCAGCTGAGCTATGGCCCCGTTGACCAGAGACGCGCAATCTAAGGGATTCGCGCCTTACTGTCAACTTTTTCCAGATTACGATCCATCCGGGCGCTGGACAATAAAATCGAGCGCCCGTTCGATCCGCGCCAGGGTTTTCCGCCGGCCCAGCAACTCCAGGGTAGTATCTATGGGCGGCGATACCGCCGTGCCGCACACCGCCACCCGCAGCGGCTGCGCCACCTTGCCCAGCACCAGCCCGCTCTCTTCAGCCACTTGGCCTATCGCTGCGTGGATCACTTCGGCCCGCCATTCCGACAAGGTGGCCAAGGTATTGCTCAAGGCCCGTAGGGGCGCCTCGGCAGTGGTGGTCAGATTCTTGCCAGCGGCCTTGTCATCGTAGGCTTCGAATTCGCGGTAGAGAAAGCTGGCAGCCCGCGCCATTTCCTGGAGGGTATCGGACCGCTCGGCAAAGGCCTTGACCACCTCAGGCAAAGCGGGTCCCTCGCTGGGGTCGATGTCCAACTGGCCGACATGCCAGCTCAGATGGCGGGCGACATGAACAGGGTCGAGGGTTTTCAGATAATGCTTGTTCAGCCAGATCAGCTTGGAGGGATTGATCGCCGAAGCAGCCTTATTGCATCCGCTGAGATCGAACCATTCAATCATTTCATCCAGCGAGAAAATCTCCTGGTCGCCGTGCGACCAGCCTAGCCGCACCAGGAAATTCAGCACCGCTTCCGGCAGATAACCCTGATTGCGATACTCCATGACGCTGGCAGCGCCGTGGCGCTTGGACAGCTTCTGGCCGTCCGGTCCCAGAATCATCGGGACGTGGGCGTAGCGGGGAACCGCCGCGCCCAGCGCTTTGAGAATGTTGATCTGCCGGGGCGTATTGTTGATGTGGTCGTCGCCACGGATCACATGAGTAATGTTCATGTCCATGTCGTCCACGACCACGCAATAATTGTAGGTCGGACTACCGTCGGCGCGAGCGATGATCAGATCGTCCAGTTCGGCGTTCTGAAACACGATGTTGCCGCGAATCAGGTCCTCGACTATCACTTGGCCATTCAACGGGTTCTTGAATCGCACCACCGGTTCGACCCCCTCGCGCGGCGGTCCCTGATAGTTGCGGTAACGGCCGTCGTAGCGCGGCTTTTCCTTGCGGGCCATCTGCTCGGCGCGCAGCGCCTCCAACTCCTCGCGGGTGCAGTAACAATAGTAGGCGTTGCCTTCCCGCAACAACTGGCGCAACACCTCCTGATAGCGGTCGAACCGCTGGGTCTGGTAGAACGGCCCCTCGTCGTAATCCAGCCCCAGCCAGTTCATACCTTCCAAAATCGCGTTTACCGCCTCGGGGGTAGAACGTTCCAAGTCGGTGTCCTCGATGCGCAACACGAACGGGCCACCGTGCCGGCGAGCGTACAGCCAGGAAAACAGCGCGGTGCGTGCGCCGCCGATGTGCAAATAGCCCGTGGGGCTGGGGGCAAAACGGGTCTTGACCATGTCGGTTCGTTCGGGCAGTGGTGAAGGGAAAGAAATGGTATCACCCTTTTTTCGGCTTGACCGGCCGCTGCCAGTTGGTGACGTCCTTGCGTGGAGCGCGAGTCAGGCACAGGCCACCATCCGGCACGTCGCGGCTGACCGAGGAACCGGCGCCCACCGTCGCGCCCTTGCCGATCCGCACCGGCGCCACCAGCGAACTGTTGGATCCGATAAACGCGCCGTCGTCGATAATCGTTTTGTGCTTGTTGGCACCATCATAATTGCAGGTGATGGTACCCGCCCCGACGTTGACTGCCGCACCGATCTCGGCGTCGCCCAGGTAGGTCAGGTGATTAACCTTAGACCCCAGCCCGATCCGGGTTTTCTTGGTCTCGACAAAATTGCCGATGTGCACGCCCGCTGCCAGCGACGACCCGGGCCGCAACCGGGCAAAGGGGCCAATCTGCGAACAGGCCCCCACTTCCGCGCCTTCGATCCGACAATGCGACAAAATCTCGACATCGTCGCCGATCACCACGTCGCGCAGCACGCAGAACGGTCCAATCCGCACCCGGTCGCCCAACCGTACCGTGCCCTCGAACACCACGTTGACATCGATCACCACATCCTTGCCAGTTGTCACCGTACCCCGCACGTCCACTCGCGCCGGGTCCAACAGAGTCGCACCCTCGCGCATCAGCCGTTCGGCTTGCCGCCACTGGTAGAATCGCTCCAGTTCCGCAAGTTGCGAGCGATCATTGACTCCCAGCACCTGTTCCGGCTCCGCTATCGCGAACGCTTCGACCGGCACGCTATCGCGCACCGCCAGCGTCACCACATCAGTCAGGTAATATTCGCCTTGGGCGTTCTTGTTATCGAGTTCGGCTACCCAACCGCGCAGTTTCGCGGTCACCACCGCCAGAATCCCGGTGTTGACCTCGCGCAGACGCCGCTCCTCGGCAGTGGCGTCCTTCTCCTCGACGATGCGGCAGACCCGACTCTGCCCATCGCGCACGATGCGGCCATAGCCGCCAGGATCGGCCAGTTCGACCGTCAGCAATGCCAGGCTGCCCTGCCGGGCTGCGGCCACCAACGGCTGCAGGGTTTCGGAGCGAATCAACGGTACGTCGCCATACAGCACCAGTACTACTCCACTATCGTCGAGTAGCGGCAGCGTCTGCCTCACCGCGTGCCCCGTTCCCAACTGCTCGGCCTGCTCGACCCATTGCACCCCGGTCTCGCTCGCAAAGGTGGTTTTGACCTTCTCGCCACCATGGCCGTACACCACTAGCCGAGCCATCGCCTCCAACTCGCCAGCCGTGGCGAGCACATGCGCCAGTAACGGCCTGCCGCCCATCGGGTGCAACACCTTGGGCCAATCCGACGCCATTCTTTTACCCTTGCCGGCGGCAAGGATCACGACTGCAAGCTGCTGCATGACAGGTGCGCCTCTCTGAAAAATTTTTGCATTGTACCGAACCTTCTTCATCCGGACTCAGGCCGCACGTTTAAAATTCCATTCTCAACCCGGTTTCGCACAAACAAAAAGGCCGCGACACGGGGTCGCGGCCTAGCGGGGTCGAGATTATTATTATTGTTAGCCTGATTAAGCCGATTTGCGCCCCTTGCGCAATTGCTCGATGGTCCGCAACTGTGCGACGGCCTCGGCCAGTTCGGCCTTGGCGCGGGCGAATTCAAATTCGCTCCGGCTGTCGGCAATCACCTGCTCGGCGCGCTGCTTGGCGGCCTGCGCCGCGACCTCGTCCAGATCCCTGGCGCGCTCCGCCGTGTCGGACAAGATGGTCACCACGTGCGGCTGGACTTCCAGCAATCCTCCCGACACGTAAAACAGTTGCTCCTCGCCGCCCAGCAGCCGAACCCGAACCTGACCGGGCTTCAGTCGCGTCAATAACTGACTGTGGCGCGGCAAAATGCCTAACTCGCCCAATTCACCCGGCGCGATCACCGTCTCGGCGGGTCCGGAAAACAACTCTTTCTCCGCGCTGACGATGTCGACGTGCAGTGTCATGGCCATGGTGCATCCCCTTGTCGGTTGCGAATGGAACGCGGTCCCGGAGATCGCACGTCTCCCGGACCGCCACCCATTACAGCTTGGTGGCCTTTTCCACGGCCTCGTCAATCGAGCCGACCATGTAGAACGCCTGCTCGGGCAGATGATCGTACTCACCGGCGACGATGCCCCGGAACGCCGCGATGGTGTCCTTGAGCGCGACGTACTTGCCGGGCGAACCGGTGAACACCTCGGCCACGAAGAACGGTTGCGACAGGAAGCGCTGAATCTTGCGCGCCCGCGCCACCACCAGCTTGTCCTCGTCGGACAGTTCGTCCATGCCCAGAATGGCGATGATGTCCTTCAGTTCCTTGTAGCGTTGCAGCGTGCCCTGCACCGCGCGGGCGGTGTCGTAATGGTCCTGGCCCACGACCAGCGGATCCAACTGCCGGGAGGTGGAATCCAGCGGATCCACCGCCGGGTAGATGCCCAACTCGGCGATCTGGCGGGACAGCACCACCGTGGCGTCCAGGTGGGCGAAGGTGGTGGCCGGCGACGGGTCGGTCAGGTCGTCGGCGGGCACGTATACGGCTTGAATGGACGTGATCGAACCGGTCTTGGTCGACGTGATGCGCTCCTGCAACACGCCCATTTCCTCGGCCAGGGTCGGCTGGTAGCCCACCGCCGAGGGCATGCGGCCCAGCAGCGCCGAACACTCGGTGCCGGCCAGGGTGTAGCGGTAGATGTTGTCCACGAACAGCAGCACGTCGCGACCTTCGTCGCGGAAGTTCTCGGCGATGCTCAGACCGGTCAGGGCCACGCGCAGCCGGTTACCCGGCGGCTCGTTCATCTGGCCATAGACCAGGGCCACCTTGTCGAGCACGTTCGAGTCCTTCATTTCATGATAGAAGTCGTTACCCTCGCGGGTCCGCTCGCCCACGCCGGCGAACACGGAATAGCCCGAGTGCTCGATGGCGATGTTGCGAATCAGCTCCATCATGTTGACGGTCTTGCCCACGCCGGCGCCACCGAACAGGCCCACCTTGCCGCCCTTGGCGAACGGGCAAAGCAGGTCGATCACCTTGATGCCGGTCTCCAGCAGCTCGGTGGCGCCCGACTGATCCTCGTAACTGGGCGCGGGCTGATGGATCGCCCGATAGGTTTCGGCCTCGACCGGTCCCTTGTGATCGATCGGCGTCCCCAGCACGTTCATGATCCGGCCCAGGGTAGCCTTGCCCACTGGCACCGAAATCGGCGCCCCGGTGTTGGCCACGACCATGTTACGCTTGAGACCTTCCGACGGTCCCATGGCGATGGTCCGGACCACCCCGTCGCCCAGTTGCTGCTGCACTTCCAGGATCAGCCCGTTTTCGTCGAGGCACAGGGCATCGTAGATCTTGGGCACCGCTCCGCGGGGGAACTCGACGTCTACCACCGCGCCGATGATTTGCACGATATTGCCAGAACTCATTCTTTGGGTTCCTCTTAAACTTGTTTCACCGCGGGCCCGTCCCCGCTGGGACGGGTGTTCGCTGCGACCCTATACCGCCGCGGCGCCACCCACGATCTCGGCCAGTTCCTGGGTAATCGACGCCTGCCGGGCCTTGTTGTAGATCAGTTGCAACTCATCGATGAGGGTGCCCGCATTGTCGGAGGCGCTCTTCATGGCCACCATGCGGGAGGCCATCTCGCAGGCAACGTTCTCCACCAGCGCCTGATACACCACGGACTCGCTGTAGCGCCGGAGCAGCAGCTCGATCAGTTCCTTGGGATCGGGTTCGTAGATGTAGTCCCAGCGATGAGTGGGAGCGGCATCCTGCACCTCGGTGGTGATGGGCACCAGTTGCTCGATCCTGGGCTTCTGGCTCATGGTGTTCACGAACTCGTTGTACACCAGGAAAACCGCATCCACGCGCCCCTCGGTGAATGCATCGGCCATGACCTTGACCGGCCCGAGCACATCCTCGAAACGAGGCGAGTCACCCAAGTGGGAAACATGGGCGACCACATTACCCTTGAGCCGACGGAAGAACTGAAATGCCTTGGTGCCGATCGTACAAACGTCGATCTCAACCCCTTGGTTCCGCCATTGCTGCATGGCGCCAATGACGGCCTTGAACAGGTTGGTATTCAGCCCCCCGCACAGGCCACGGTCGGTTGACACCACGATCAGTCCAACTCGCTTGAGCTCGCGCTCCACCAACCCCGGGCTGCGATACTCAGTATACGCATGGGCCAGGTGCGAGATGACGTTGCGAATCTTGGTCGCGTAAGGCCGGGCCGCCCGCATGCGGTCCTGCGCCTTGCGCATTTTGCTCGCCGCCACCATTTCCATGGCTTTGGTGATCTTCTGAGTATTTTTAATACTCTTGATTTTAGTTCGTATCTCTTTGGCACCGGCCATGCTGACACCCGTTTAACCGACGTAGTTGGCCTTGAAATCTTCCACGACCCTCTTCAGGCCGGCTTCGATTTCATCGTTGTAGTCGCCTTTCTCGTTGATCTTGTCGACCAGGGCGGCTTGGTTGGCTCGCGCGAACGCCAGCAACCCGGCTTCAAAGTCGCCGATCTTGTTGAGTGGCACGTCGTCCAGGTAGCCTCGATCCACGGCGAACAGCGAAATGCCCATTTCGGCCACCGACATCGGCGAGTACTGCTTCTGCTTCATCAGTTCGGTCGCCCGCTGGCCGCGTTCGAGTTGTTTGCGGGTCGCTTCGTCGAGGTCGGAAGCAAACTGGGCGAAGGCCGCCAGTTCGCGGTACTGGGCCAGGGCCAGGCGGATGCCGCCGCCAAGCTTCTTGATGATCTTGGTCTGGGCGGCGCCACCGACGCGGGACACGGACAGGCCAGGATTGATGGCGGGCCGGATGCCAGCGTTGAACAGGTCGGTTTCCAGGAAGATCTGGCCGTCGGTGATCGAAATCACGTTGGTCGGCACGAACGCGGACACATCGCCGGCCTGAGTTTCGATGATCGGCAGGGCGGTCAGCGAGCCGGTCTGGCCCTGCACCGCGCCGTTGGTGAGGCGAGCAACCTCGTCAGCGTTGATGCGGGAGGCGCGCTCCAGCAACCGGGAGTGCAGATAGAACACGTCGCCGGGGAAGGCTTCACGGCCTGGCGGGCGGCGCAGCAACAGGGACACCTGGCGATAGGCCACCGCCTGCTTGGACAGGTCGTCGTAAACAATCAGGGCGTCTTGGCCGCGGTCGCGGAAGTATTCGCCCATGGCGCAGCCGGAATACGGCGCGGTGTAGAGCATCGCCGCCGATTCGGAGGCGCTGGCGGCCACGACGATGGTGTGATCCATCGCGCCGTGTTCTTCCAGCTTGCGCACCACGTTGGCGATGGACGAGTTCTTCTGCCCGATCGCGACGTAGATGCACTTCACACCGGTGCCTTTCTGATTGATGATCGCGTCCACCGCGACGGCGGTCTTGCCGGTCTGGCGGTCGCCGATAATCAATTCGCGCTGGCCGCGCCCGATCGGCACCATGGCATCGATAGCTTTCAACCCGGTCTGCACCGGCTGACTGACCGACTGACGTTCGATCACGCCGGGAGCGATGACTTCGATGGGCGAACTCTGCGAGGTGTTGATCGGCCCCTTGCCGTCGATCGGTTGACCGAGCGCGTTGACCACGCGACCCAGCAGGGCCTCGCCGACCGGCACTTCCAGAATGCGCCCGGTGCAGAGCGCCTTGTCGCCTTCGGCCAAGTGCTCGTAGTCGCCCAGAATCACCGCACCGACGGAGTCGCGCTCCAGGTTCATGGCCAGACCGTAGGTGACCGGATCGCCTTCCCGGGGAGCCGGGAACTCGATCATTTCACCCTGCATCGCGTTATCCAGGCCATAAATCCGGGCGATGCCATCGGCCAGGCTGACGATGGTGCCTTCCGTGCGCGCTTCGGCGGTCGCCTCGTAGCTCTGCAGGCGCTGCCGAATCAGATCGCTGATTTCGGATGGTTTGAGTTGCATAAAGCGGTATTCCCCTTACAGGCTTAAGGCCGTGGCGAGTTTGTCCAGCCGGCCGCGCGCCGAACCGTCGATCACCAGATCGCCGACCCGAATCACCGCGCCGGCAATCAGCGATTCATCCGTCTTGCAGTCCAGCACGACGTTGCGCTGGAACTTCGCCCTGAGCGCCTTGACGACGCGCTTGCGCTGAGCGTCGGTTACGTCGGTGGCGCTGATCAGTTGAGCACGGACGGTGCTTTCGGCCTCCGCGCGCAACCGCTCGAACAGGACGGCGATACCCGGAAGCTGATGCAGACGATGGAATTCGGCCAGCATCTTCAAGAAGGTGACAAACACCTCTGGAACTTCGGCGCCATCGCGCAGATCGCGGCACAGTCCAGCCACCAGCTCGGCTTTCTGGTCGCCGCGCAGAGCGGGATTCCAGGGTCCCAACAGCCGCTGCATGGCGGGATCCGCCGCAACCGCGGCAGCAGTCTGCAACAGCTCGGACCAAAGCGGCAAAGCGTTAGCCGTCTGCGCGTCCTCGAACGCAGCACGGGCATAGGGCCGAGCGGCGGCAGCGGGTCGGACGACGGTTGTGGTTTCAGCCATTGGCGTGGTCCGTGTGGTTAGAGCTGAGCGACCAGGTCATCCAGCAGAGCGGCGTTGGCCGCCGGGTCGACCTCACGCTTGAGAATCTTGCTGGCGCCGGCGACGGCGAGACTGACCACTTGGCTCCGGAGTTGCTCGCGGGCGCGGTTGACCTCCTGCTCGATCTCCGCCTTGGCGGCGGCGAGCTGACGGTCGCCCTCGACGCGGGCGTCCAGTTTGGATTGCTCGATGACTTCGTTGGCGCGCTTTTGGGCCTGGGCGACGATTTCGGCAGCGTGCTGCTTGGCTTCCTTCAGCATTTGCGCGGCCTTGGTCTTGGCCAGCTCCTGTTCGCGCACGCCACGCTCCGCGGACGCCAAGCCATCGGCGATTCGCTTCTGGCGGTCTTGCATGGCCTGCATGATCGGCGGCCATACGTACTTCATCGTGAAGAGCACCAGAAGGCCAAACGTGATCATCTGCCCAATGAGGGTGGCATTGAAATTCACGCTGTTACCTCCTCAGGATGCACGGGGTTCGGTTGTCGAAAGACCCCGGGGATCACTTGATCAGCGCCTGCACCGGCCCGAGGAACGGGTTGGCGAAGGTGAAGAACAACGCGACGCCGACGCCGATCATGGGCACCGCATCGAGCAAACCGGCGACGATAAACATCTTGACCTGCAAGGCGGGAATCATTTCCGGCTGGCGCGCGGCGCCTTCCAGGAACTTGCCGCCCAGCAGGGCGAAGCCGATGGCGGTGCCCAGCGCGCCCATGCCGATGATCATGGCCACGGCGATGACGGTCATACCCTGCACGTTGGCAATCAGGCTTGCAGCTTCCATTAGTGTCTCCCGTTATAAAGGTTGGGTGTGGATGGAAAGAAAACCGGGTTTGACAGAACCGGCCTGGCGAATGATGGCGCGGCCGGATTCCAGCAATTCGCGATTGGCTCGGTCAATGATCCTCGTGGGCCATGCTCAGATACACGATGGTCAGCACCATGAAGATGAAGGCTTGCAGAGTGATGATCAGCAGGTGGAACACCGCCCAGGGCCAGCCCAGCGTGAACTGGATCCACCAGGGCAGCAGCGCAATCAGGATGAAGATCAGCTCGCCGGCGTAGAGGTTGCCAAACAAACGCAGACCGAGCGAAATGGGCTTGGCCAGATCCTCGACGATTCGCAGCAACAGGTTGAACGGCATCAACCACTTGCCAAAGGGATGGGTCAGAATCTCCATGGTGAAATGGGCCGGCCCCTTAACCTTGAAACCGTAGTAGTAAAGCAGGAGCAATACCGAAATCGACAGACCGAAGGTCGAATTCACGTCGGTGGAGGGCACCGTGCGCAGATAGGGGATGCCGAACAGGGCGGCGATAGCCGGCAACAGGTCCACCGGGAGCAGGTCCATCGCGTTCCACAGAAACACCCAGACGAAAATGGTCAGAGCCAGCGGCGCGATCACCGGATTGCGTCCGTGGAAACAATCCTTGACCTGGGCGTCGACAAACTCGATCAGGATTTCACATAAATTTTGTAGTCCGTTGGGCACGTCGCTGGTAGCCGACTTCGCCACCTTCATAAACAGCCACAGGAATAGCACACCCAAGCTGATCGAGAAAAACAGGGTGTCCACATGGATCACGCCAAAACCGCCCGTTTCCTCTCCATGCAGGAAGTGCATGCGGGTCAGATCGAACCGGAGATTGGTCAGGTGGTGGATGATGTACCCTGTTGCGGAATGGCCAGTTTCGCTCATAGCGTCCTCACCGAAGCGTCGAATGTGAAGGGTAATGCCAGCCAGTACGCCATCAGCGCCGCCATGTACGCCAACAGAAGGGGTAGCGGCGAAACATCGAGCCACCGCAGGGCAGCGCCCAACAGGATGACCGTCAGCAGCAGTTTGCCCACCTCGCCCAGGTAGAACGCGCGGGCGATTTTGGCGGCGGGCGAGCCGACGCGAACTGAAAAGACTTGGCTGGCGAAGTACAGGGTAACGAGAGTGCTGACGCCGCCTCCGATCAGCGCGGAATAGGCGGCCTGCAGGCCACTGAAGGCGAAGGAGGTCACAGCGCCCAACAGCGTAACAAGCAGTTGAATGAGGAGAATGGTCCGGGTGACCTGTTTTGCGCCCATGGCTCGCATTGGTTCTAATTCTCTAGGCGCGGCATTGCGCTGGGCATATTTATAGGTCTAGTTATGTCTGTTTTGGTTTTGCTTCTCCACGAAACTCCAAAATCACTCCCCAAAAACCTGCTGTCCTAGCTTTCCCTGCTACGTAGAGTGGCACGAATTATAGGGACTTTACCGCAGCGGGGTCAACGAAAATTACCGCCTCACTTCACCCGGGACAGGATGCCATCCAGTTCGTCCAGGCTGTTGTAATGGATCATCACGCACCCCTTGCCGGAGGTGGCGTGGCGCAGGCGCACCCGCGCGCCCAGCCGCTCCGACAGATCGTCCTGCAACAGCCGGAGATCGGGGTCCAGCGGTTTGACCGCTGGCACTGGAACGCTGGCAGTCTGTTGAAGGCGACGGGCCAGGCCCTCGGTCTCCCGGGCCGACAGCCCGCACAGCAACACCTGACGGGCGGCTTCCCGCTGCAAGGGCGGCGGCAGGGGCAACAGCGCGCGGGCGTGACCCATATCCAGCTTGCGCTCGCGCACCAGCCGCTGCACGTCCTCGGCCAGTTCCAGTAACCGCAATAGATTGCTCACCGCCGCTCGCGACCGCCCCACCGCCTCGGCGGCCTGTTGGTGGGTGAGGTCAAATTCGGCGATCAGTCGTTGCAGGGCGGCGGCTTCCTCCAGGGGATTGAGATCCTCACGCTGAATGTTCTCGATCAGCGCCATGGCGATGGCTGCCTGATCGGACACCTCGCGGATCACGGCTGGCACTTCGCGCAACTCGGCCAGCTGCGCCGCCCGCCAGCGCCGTTCCCCGGCGATCAGCTCGTAGTGCCCCTCCCCCAGCGGCCGCACCACCACCGGTTGCACCACGCCCTGGGCGCGGATCGATTCAGCCAATTCCCGCAGGGTGTCTTCACGCAAGTCCTGCCGCGGCTGATAGCGACCGCGCTGGATGCAAGCGACCGGTAACGACCGCAGCGTCTCAACCGCCGGGTCTGGCGGCGCCTCGCTCCGCGCCGTCACACTCGCGCCCAGCAACGCATCCAGGCCGCGCCCCAGTCCGCCCTTTCTTCTGATCATGCGCCCGCTCCCTCCCCTGCCCTGGCGGCCGGCCGCCGCAGGCGTTTCCGCACTTCCTTCGCCAGTTCCCGGTAGCTTTGCGCGCCGCGCGAGCTGTCGTCGTAATGAATGATGGGTAACCCATAGCTGGGCGCCTCGGCCAAGCGCACGTTGCGCGGGATCAGCGTCTCGAACACGGCTTCACCGAAATGGGCCATGATTTGGGCGGAAACGTCGTTGGCCAGCCGGTTGCGGGGATCGAACATGGTCCGCACCAGACCCTCGATGCGCAGGCCGGGATTGGTGGACTTGCGCACCTTCTCGATGGTGTCAAGCAGCGCCGACAATCCTTCCAGCGCGTAATACTCGCACTGGACGGGGATGATCACCGACTGGGCGGCAGTCAGGGCGTTGACGGTCAGCATGTTCAGCGCCGGCGGACAGTCGATCAGGATTACGTCGAAGTTCCAGACCACCGGAGCGAGGGCGTCACGCAACCGGCCCGGCGCGTTCTCCTTTTCCAACAGATTGACCTCGGCGGCAGTCAGGTCGCCGTTGGCGGGCAACAGTTGCATCTGGGCCTTTTCGACCCATTGCAGGGCTTCGGTCAGGGTCGCCTCGCCCAACAACACGTCGTAGCTGGTGGCGGGCACCGCGTGCTTATCCACGCCGCAGCCCATGGTGGCGTTGCCTTGGGGGTCGAGATCGATCAGCAGCACGTTCTGTCGCAGCGCCGACAGGCAGGCGGCCAGATTGACGGCGGTGGTGGTCTTACCCACTCCGCCCTTTTGATTGGCAAGCGCGATGATGGCAGCCATGCACTCAATCCTGGGAAGCGGGCGCCAGATGCACCAGATGGCGCTCGGCATCCAGATGGGGAACCCGCAGCGGGTAAACGCCGACCACGACGTAACCCGCCGGCAGACGGGCCAGTTCATCATCGGGGAAGACACCCTTCATCGCCAGCAGTCGTCCGGTCGGCGCGCACAATCGTCCGGCGTCCGCCACCAGGTCCGCCAGGGTTGCGAACGCGCGCGACACGACACTATTAAATAGAGTCGCCGGCCGATAGTCCTCGACCCGGCCACGGACCACGCCGACGTTCGGCAGCCGCAACTCGGCGGTGACCTGGGTCAGGAACCGGGTGCGCTTGCCGTTGCTGTCCAGCAGGCAGAATTCGTATTCCGGCCGGGCGATGGCCAGCGGGATGCCCGGCAAGCCCGCGCCGCTGCCCACGTCCAGCACGCGCGGTCCTTCCAGCCAGGGCAGAATGGAGAGGCTGTCCAGCAAATGCCGGACCACCATCGCCTCCGGCTCGCGCACGGCGGTGAGGTTGTAGGCGCGATTCCAGCGCTCCAGCAGGGCCAGATAGGCCGCCAGGCGCGCGCGGGCTCCTTCCGGCAACCGGAGGTCCAGCCGTTCGCATCCCTCGATGATGGCTTGTTCGAT
>JBDHRD010000085.1:0-12636 GCA_039807425.1 Candidatus Contendibacter sp.
CGCGGCCTGGGCGGCGGTCAGGTGCGGATACAACGGTGCATTCGGGGGGATGGCCTGAAGCACGTCCTTTTGGCCGGCGAGCGCCAGTGCGGCCAGCAGGGTTTCCAGTTCGCCGGCGGCGGTTAAGGCGGCCGCGTAACTGGCGTAGGCACGCATGGCCTTGACGTACTGGCCGGAATGCAACAGCCAGTCCACGTACCACTCGGGATGCGGGACCTGGCCACAGAGGGTGGGGATGTTCTCCCACAGCACGGCGGCTTCCCGGTACATGGCTTTCCGCGCCAGTTGCCGGGCGCGCTCCAGATAGGCCGTGGCCAGGGATTCACGCCAGCCAGGCTCGGCTTGTGGTTCGCGCTTGAGCAGCAGTTTGTAGACGTCGATAGCGTCCTTATGGTTTTGGTCCGACCGCAGGGCCACACCCCGGGCAATTAACTCCCGCGTGGGCAGATCGTCGAGGCGGACGCGGGAGGGTGGGGTTGGTTTACGCATCCATCAGAATCCTTTGCCAGATCAAATCGCAATAATAACGAAATTGTTTTGTTCCGCCAGCGTGCGCGCGTCGCTGAGCACCGCGCACCGGGCCTGTTCCGGTTGCAGCCAGGTCGCCGCCACCCGCTGAAGATCAGCCAGCGTCACCTGCAATACCCCTTGCCGGTAGACACGGCGCTGTTCCGGGGTGCGGCCGAACAGTGCGCCGAAAAAGGCGCTGATCGCCTCGCCGGCGGGTGATCCGGGTTTGTCGATCGCGCCGATGACGCCGAGAATGGCTTCCTCCAGGGTTCGCGCCGGATGGTCGTGAGTATGCAGCCAGTCCAGTGCCCGGTCGAAATCAGCCAGGGTGTCGGCCAACCGGGGATCGCGGTAGGAATAGAACCGGAACGAGCCGCTGTCCGGGTGATAGCCCGCGCCGCCGCCGTAAGCGCCACCCTGCTCGCGGATGGCGCGATGCAGGTAGCCGTTACGCAGGAAGTCGCCCAGCACGTGCAAAGCCGGGGCATCGGGGTGATTGGGCGCGACGGTCGGATACGCCTTGGCGCAGAAATTGACCTGGGTGTTGACCCGGAAGCCTTGTCGGGCGGGTTGCGCTGCCGGATCGGCCAGCGCAAACGATTCCACCGCCCCCGGGTGACCGTTCCGCCAGCGGGTGGCCAGCGCCTCGGCGATGGCGTCCTGCCGTTCGGCTTCGCTGACCACGAGCAGTTGCCGGGGCAGGGGTTGCAGCCGGTCGCGCAGGCGTTCCAGCCGGGCGGCGAAGGCAGCCAGCGTCCCGGTTTCGTCCAGCGCGTCATCCAGCGCCTTGAGGTGTTGCAGACCTTGCAACCCGTCCCAGCGATGGCTCAACGCCGCCACCGGACTCAGGCTCGAAGTGGCGGCGGCCAGCGCCAGCAGGTGACCGTGATCGGTGATGGCTTCCTCGCGCTGGGCGCGCATCTGGGCGACCAGTTCGCGCAAACGCGGCAGTTCGTCGAAGCGGACGCTGGTCAGGGTTTCCCACAGCAAATCCGATAAAGCGGCCTGATTACGGGCCAGCGCCTTGCCAGCGAGGACCAGGACGCCTTTAGCCTGGTTCACGTCGTGCACCCCGCCGCGCACCGTGGCGCGGGTGCTGAGGCCGCCGGTCACCGCTGCCTGTCGGGCCTGCGTGGTCCGGTAATCGCGTCCGGCGCTGCCAACCTCGGTCAAGCAGGCGCAGAGCAGTGGCAGCAGGTCCAGTTCGTCGGGTTCCAGCGCCGGCAGGTCGAGGATGACTTGCAGATAGACCATGCCGTTGGTGCCTTGGGCGTACCAGGAGGTGGCGGGGAGTTCGCCGACCGGATGGGCGATGCCCTCGGCGATTTTTAGATCCGGCGGTACATCTTCCAGTCCCACCTTGGGCAGCAATTCCGGGTCATCCTGGCGTTGCTGGCGTTCGGCGAGCAACCGCGCCTGCTCGACGAGATGGGCTTGATCAGCGGCCGTCAGCGTGGCCCGAATGGCGGCCAGCCGCTCGCGCTCGGTGGCGGCCTGCTTCGTGGCCAATTCTGAATCGGGAGCCATGGTCAGCCGCACCCGGTGCGGATTGTCGAGCAGCAGTCGCCGGGCCAGGTTCGGGATAAAGTCCACCACCCGGCTTTCGGCGCGCAACTGCTCCAGCAGCGGATCGCTGTCCAGCGCGGTGACCGGATCGCCGCCGTGAATGGCCGGGGTCAGGGCTTCCATCAGCAGATGCAGACCGTAGGGGAAACCATCGCCGGTGATTTCCCGCTCGCTCAATTCCAGTTGATGCAGGGCGGCGTCCACTGCGTCCTGGGGAACGCCCTCGGCGGCGACTTGATCCAGCACGGCGAAGATCCGTTGTTCGACCGCCTCGGCGTGTTCGGGGTTGGAGCCTTCCAGCCCGCAGACGAAGGTGGCCTCGCGGGTGGCGGTGTCGAACCCGCACAGCGGCGACGGAGCGGCGCCCAGTTCGGAGGTTTCCAGCGCATGGCGCAGCGGTGAACTGCTGTTGTCCAGCAGCACGTCGCTCAACAATCGCGCCCGCAGCGTCGCCAGCGGATCGGTGATCGGCCCCAGCAGCCAGCCCAGCACGATATGAGTCTGGTCGCGGGGGTCTTCGCCGCTATCGAACGGGTAATGGGTGAGGTCCGCCAGTGGCTCGGCATAGCGCCGTTCGGCGGGAATGGCCAAATCCAGCTTCAGCGCCTGGAAGCGGTGGAGCGCTTGGGTCTCGAACCGCGCCTGATGCTCGGCGGCGGAAATATCGCCGTAGGTCAGGAAAATGGCGTTCGAGGGATGGTAGTGCCGAGCATGGAAGGCCTTCAGTTGCGCGTAGGTCAGATCGGGAATGACCTCGGGTTCACCACCGCTGTTGTAATGGTAGGTCGTGGTCGGGAACAACCGGCTTTGCAGTGCGTGCCCCAGTCGCTGGGTCGGCGAACTGAGCGCGCCCTTCATCTCGTTGAATACCACGCCTTTGAACGTCAGTTCCGAACCGGGATTGTCGGGTTGGGCGAATTCCAGCCGGTGGCCTTCCTGGGCGAAGTCGCGCTCGTCCAGCAGCGGGAAAAAGGCCGCATCGAGATAAACGTCCAGCAGGTTATTGAAATCCTTTTTGTTCTGGCTGGCGAACGGGTAGGCGGTCCAGTCGCTGCTGGTGAAGGCGTTCATGAAGGTGTGGAGCGAGCGCCGGATCATCATGAAGAACGGGTCGCGCACCGGGTAACGCTGGCTGCCACATAGCGCGGTGTGTTCGAGGATGTGGGCCACGCCGGTCGAATCCTGGGGCACGGTCAGGAAGGCGACCATGAAAGCGTTGTGCGCATCGTCGGCGGCGAGATGGAGATGCCGGGCGCCGGTGGCGCGGTGATGATATTCCTGGAATTCCAGCCGCAGGGCGGGGACAGGGTGGCTGCGAAGATGCTCGAAAGCAGGGTGGGTCATGGTTTGGATTCGGGCGAGAGGAGATCAGGCTGGATCGGCGGCGTGGCGTTGCACATACCAGTCCACGGATTTGACGATGCCAGTGTCGAAAGTTTCCAGCGGCCGCCAGCCGAGTTCGTCAGCCATCTTGCGGGCGTCGATGGCGTAGCGCCAGTCGTGGCCAGGTCGGTCGGTGACGAAGCGGATTAGTCGCTCGTGCGGAGCGTGCTCCGGGCGGCGTTGGTCCAGCAGGGCGCAAATCCGTTTGACAATATTGAGGTTCGCCCATTCGTTGCAGCCGCCGATGTTGTAGGTCTCGCCCAGCCGACCCCGGCGGATCACCGCCTCGATGCCCCGGCAATGATCCTCGACGTAGAGCCAGTCGCGGATGTTGCTGCCGTCGCCGTAGACCGGAATCGGTTGTTGCCGCAGGCAGGAGCGGATCACCGTGGGGATGAACTTTTCACCGTGCTGGAACGGGCCGTAGTTGTTGGAGCAGTTGGTCGTGACGACCGGAAGCTGGTAGGTGTGGAAATAGGCTCGCGCGAGATGGTCGGAACCGGCTTTGGAGGCGGAGTAGGGCGAGTTGGGTGCGTAGGGCGTGGTTTCCGTAAACGGCGGATCGTCACGCTGGAGTGTGCCATAGACCTCATCGGTCGAAATATGATGAAACCGGCAATGTTCCGCCGTTTTCCCGTCCAGCCAGGCTGCGCGGGCCGCTTCCAGCAGAGTGAAGGTGCCGACCAGGTTGGTTTCCACAAAAGCCGCCGGTCCGGTGATGGAACGGTCCACATGGCTCTCGGCGGCGAAGTGGACGAGGGTGTCGATCTGGTGTTCGCGCAGCAGGCGGTCCACCAGCGCCCGATCGCAAATGTCGCCCTGGACAAAGAGATGTCGGGCGGGATCGGGCAGGTCGCGCAGATTGTCCAGCGAGCCGGCGTAGGTCAGCAGATCGAGATTGACGATGCGAATCCCGGAATCGGAGGCCAGGAGATGGCGGACGAAGTTACAGCCGATGAAACCGGCGCCGCCGGTCACCAGCACGTTGCGGGGATGATGTTCCATAGGTTGGGTCGATTCAGTGGAGGTCGATGGCGAATTCGGCGATGACCGGGGCGTGATCGGACGGGCGTTCCAGCCGGCGCGGGGTTTTGTCCACCTGACAGGCGATGCAGGCTTTCGCCAGCGCCGGGTTAGCGAGAATGTGGTCGATGCGCAGGCCAAGATTGCGCCGGAACGCGGCGGCGCGGTAATCCCACCAACTGAAGGTGTGTTCTTCCTGCGCGAACAGTCGGAAAGCGTCTTTCAGGCCCAGATCCAGCAACCGCCGGAACGCTGTCCGTTCCGGTTCGCTGCACAGCACCTGGCCGGTCCAGGCGGCGGGATCGTGTACGTCGCGGTCTTCCGGGGCGATGTTGAAGTCGCCCAGCGCCACCAGTCGGGGATGTTGGGTCAGTTCGTCGCGTAGCCAGTCGGTCAGTTTTTCCAGCCAGGCGAGCTTGTAGGCATACTTGTCGCAACCGACCGACTGACCGTTGGGAACGTAGAGATTCAGCACCCGCACCGTGCCGATGGTCGCGCCCAGCACGCGCCGCTGTGGGTCGTCCAGCCCCGGCAGGTCGGTGACGATCTCACCGGCGGGCAGTCGGCTGAGAATGGCCACCCCATTGTAGGTCTTCTGCCCCGCGAATACCGCTTGATAGCCGGTCTCGGCGAAGTCCAGCGTCGGGAAGTCGGGGTCGGTGAGTTTGGTTTCCTGCAGGGCCAGAATGTCCGGTTGCCGGTCGCACAACCAGTCGAGCACCTGCGGCAGGCGCACGTTCAGGGAATTGACGTTCCAAGTGGCAATTTTCAGCATCGGCGGCGGTCGAGCGGCAGTTTTTAGCAGCTTAACACAAGCCGCGCCTGCGCATCCGTCTCGCCGGCAGCACGGTAACCGGCGTCTATACTGACAAGCATGGTTTCCACTCTCGTTGCCGGCGGACAGCGGTCTGGCGCCGAGGGAACGCGATCCCTGGTAAAGCGCGCTTTGGCGACCGCCGCCTCGACGGTCGCCAAAGGCAAGAACGATGTCGTTTGAACGATGTACTGCAAGAAGTGATGGGTGATCGGGTGATCGATATGCTGCGTTTCCTGCGCGACTTGAAGATCCGGGGAAAGCTGCTGGCGGTGGTCCTGCCCCTGGTGCTGCTGCCGGTTGTCAGCTTGGGCGTGATCGTCGGTTATGTCTCCGAGCAGCAGGCGCATGTGGGTATTACCCAGGCTACCCGAGCCGATCTGGAGCACATGGCCCAGTTCACGCTGGATCTCCTGAACGCCCATTACCAGCAGTTCGAAGTCTACAAGGAAGACAAGCGGCGAACCATTTACAACGATCTGGCTACCTTGGTGCGATTTGCCTACAACCTCGTCGCGGTTCAGCAGGAACAGTACGCGAACGGTCAGCACACCTTGGAAGCAGCCCAACAGGAAGCCAGAAAGGTGTTCAAAAATATCAGTGTGGGCGAAACGGGGTACCTCTATGCCATGACCTCGAAAGGTGATCTGACGATCCATGTCGCCCAGGAAGGTAGAAATATCTTTGATGCTCAGGATGAGAAAGGTCGTCATTTCATCCAGGAGATGTCCGAGAAAGCAGTCGCCGCGAAACCCGGCGAAGTGCTTTACATCGTTTATCCCTGGCACAATGAGGATTTAGGAGAATCTCACCCCAGGAATAAGGTCGTGGCTTATCTGTACTTTCAGCCCTGGGATTGGATCATCGCGGCCGGCGGCTATCTCGAAGAGACCTACGAGGATTTGGCTTTCGAAAAAAGAGCATTGCAAGAACTCAAGGAGAATATCCTCGACAAGGCGGTGGGTGCGACCGGTTATATTTATGCGATGACCACCCGCGGCGAATTGACGATCCATCCCTTTCGCGAAGGTCAAAACATCTACGATGAGAAGGATCAGGATGGTCACTACTTTATTCGTGAGATGATCGAGCGAAAAAATGGGTGGATTCGCTATCCATGGCGGAACCAGGCTGGTTCAGTCGCCCGTATGAAAATCGTGCGCTATCAATACTTCGCGCCTTGGGACTGGATCGTTGCCGTAGGCTCTTACGAGAACGAATTCTATGAGCCGGCTAACGAGATCGAGAGACGCATCCTGTCCAGCATGGGGTTGCTGGTTCTGATGGTGGGCGCACTTACCATAATCCTGTTTTTTTTGGCGTCCAAATTCCTGACGAACCCTATTCAGCGCCTGATTGCAGGAGTCCGGGAAGTCAAGCGGGGCCGGTTGGATACCCAGATCGCCGTCACGTCCAACGATGAACTGGGCGAACTGGCCGCCAATTTCAATCGAATGACGGAAGTATTACGCATTAACAAGAGCTTGGAGACCAGTCTCGCTCAGCAAAACAAGATGGCGTCTCTGGGCGTTCTGTCTTCGGAGGTGGCTCACGAGATCAACAATCCTTTGGGCGTTATCCTGGGCTATGCCGCCTACCTGGAAAATAAAATGAATCCTGACGATCCTGGATTCAAATATATTCAGGAGATCAAACGCGAAAGCAAGCGCTGTAAAAACATCGTGCAGGATTTGCTGAGCTATGCCCGGGTGCCCAAACCCACGCTGGCGGAAATCGATATCAACGCTTTGCTCGAACAGATCATCGATTTCGCGGCCCATCATACCGATATGGATGCAGTCGACATCGCGACCGCTTTCGATTCCCAGCTACCGCGAATTTGGGTAGATGGCGATCAGATACGCCAAGTCGCCATGAATCTGATGCTGAATGCCGGCGCGGCCATGCCCGAAGGTGGCCGCCTGGTGGTGGGGACTGCTCTGGGCGAGGAGGGCTGTGTAAAACTGACTTTTCAGGATTCGGGCGCCGGCATTACCCCGGAAAATCTGGAGAAAATCTTTGAACCCTTCTTTACCACTAAAACGCGGGGAACAGGTCTGGGGCTGGCGATCACTAAAACCATCGTGGAACAACACGGAGGGCGGATCGAGGTCGCCAGCGAGGTCGGTAAAGGTACAACAGTGACGATCAGCTTGTTGGCCCGCCGGGAGTCCGCATGATGGCGAACGGACAAAAGCGGATTTTAGTGGTCGACAACGATGAAGCTATGTGCCGGATGGTAGAAGCCATTCTGACGGACCAGAACTACGCTGTCTCGGCGTATACTCGTTCGCTCGATGCGATGGCCGGCTTTGCGCCTGGCAGCTACGATTTGGTGATTACCGATATCAAGATGCCGGTAATGAATGGACTGGATGTGTTGCAAAAGGTCAAGCAACAGGATCCTTCGGTACCAGTCATCATGATCACCGCGCACGCCACGGTCGATCTGTCGGTTCAGGCTTTGCGCAAGGGGGCTTATGACTTCCTGACCAAGCCGTTCGAGCCAGAAGAACTACTGTCGCGGATTCATAATGCCCTGCGTCAAACCGAACTCATCAGGGAGAATCGCCAACTGAAGGAGGAACTGGCGGCCTGGCAGGGTTCCATCGTCGGCAACTCCCCGCATCTGCTTAGCCTGCTCGAAACGGCGCGGAAAGTAGCGATTCGGGACATTCCGGTGCTCATCAGCGGGGAATCGGGTACTGGCAAGGAACTGGTGGCGCGCGCGATTCGCCATTACTCCCGGCGCAGGGATGGCAAATTTGTCGCCATCAATTGCGGCGCCATACCCGAGGCGTTGCTCGAAAGCGAATTGTTTGGTCATCGCAAGGGAGCATTCACGGGGGCCGATCGCGATCACAAGGGGCTGATTGAAACCGCCGACGGCGGCACCCTTTTTCTCGATGAGGTGGGCACATTGCCGCCGAACGTACAGAAAACCCTGTTGCGCTTTTTGCAGGAACAGGAATTTTACCGGGTAGGAGACACCACCCCCATCAAGGTCGACGTGCGCGTCCTGTCCGCCACCAATCTCGACTTGCAGACCGCCGTACAAGCCGGCGCTTTCCGCGAGGACTTGTACTATCGCCTCAACGTGGTTCATCTGCGACTCCCGCCGTTGCGCGAGCGCCGCTCCGATATTCCTCTGCTCGTCGCCCATTTTATCAAGGAACAGAACAAGTGTTTTGGCACCAACGTGAAAGGCTTTAGCCGCGAGGCGATGGAAGCGCTGATCCAGCATGATTGGCCAGGCAATATCCGTCAGCTCGGCAATGTCGTACAGGCCACCATGGCGGTCGACAACAGCGATTATATCGGGATTGACGTCCTGGCCCAGTTCATCAACCTGCCGCGCAAGAGCGCGGCGTTCGCTGGAGATGGCGGCGCGATGGATTACGCCACGGCGCTGGCGCGATTTGAAGCCGATTATCTGAACCGTCTTCTCCGAGCCAGCGGCGGCAATATCGAGGATGTCGCCCACCAGACGGGCATGAATGTCGCCACGGTTTACCGCAAGATCAAGAAATACGGGCTGCGTTAAGGATCTCGATGCGCCGGTTACGGTTGGCCGACTAACCCGGAAGGTTTTTGGCGTTGCCGCGAACTTTCCCGGGCGAGGGCGCGAAAAATTCCCTGATGGCTGAGTATGATAATAACCTTTTGAAATGATTAATTTATTATCCAATCCTCTCCTGTTTTGACCGAGCCGTAATCCCGCCAGGTGATTGATTCGTTCGCAGCGCCGCAAATCCACCTGCCATCAGACTTGCTCCCCCTTCACGTAACTAATTAAAAAATAAACAACACTCGATAAATGTGCCCAGCCCGGACCGCTGGCACGGAGCTTGCCCCTGTCGAACGCAGGCTAACAACAGGGAATGGAGCGAATATGAACTGCCAGCGGGTTTGTCCGTTCTACGGGCAGAGCATCGACCCCTGCGATGTGGGGGCTGGCTATATTTCGCCCTATCACGTGGAAGTCATCATCCGGCATTGCACCTCCCGCTACGAGGACTGCGCCAGGTATCAGGAATTAAGCAAGAGCCGCTTTAGTCACGGTGAACAGGAATCCACTCAGCTTCCCCCCGCGATGGATCGCCTGGTTTATATGCCCAGCGGAGGGCTGCTGTTTCCACTGCAATTCGACCGCGAGGTCATGATGGTCTTGAACCATGAAATACGCACGCCACTGACCAGTATTCGCTCGTTTACCGAGATTTTGCTGGCGGGTCCGATCGAGGATCGTGAGGCGCAGCGGCGATTTCTCCAGATCGTTCACGATGAAACAGCACGTCTTACCCGGTCCATAGACCGGCTTTTCGGGAGAGCGGATTCCAGCGCCCCGCCGCGAGTTACAACAAAGTCGGGGGCCGATCATCACCGCGCATCCAATCCAACCACTCCAGTTGAAACGAACACACCATAAAGGAAGGAAGTCAAACCATGGCAAAGTCAATGAATCGCAAGGGCTGGACCGTCGTGTTGGCGGGAACCGGCATCAATCTGGCGCTCGGCGTCCTTTATACCTGGAGCATTTTCAAGGGCGCGATCGGCGACTCGATCAAGCAGGGAGGGCCATTCCAATGGGATTTGGCCTCCATCAATGATCCCTATGCGGTTTGCTGTTTGATGTTCGCCTTTTCGATGATTCTGGCGGGTAAATGTCAGGACCGCATCGGACCGCGCTATACCGCCATGATCGGCGGGTTGCTGGTTGGGGCCGGATTCATTCTCTTGTCCCAGACCACCAACTACTGGTTGTGGGTGTTGGGATTCGGGGGACTGGCTGGAATGGGATTCGGATTTGGTTATTCCTCGGCCACGCCGCCGGCCCTCAAATGGTTCCCACCAGCCAAGACCGGTATGATTGCCGGCATCGTGGTGTCGGGATTTGGTTTGGCCTCGGTGTATATCGCGCCGCTGTCCATGTATTTGTTGAAGACGGTGGGCTTGCAGGGAGCCATGATGTTCTTCGGCGTGGCGTTCGCCATCGTCGTCGGTTTGTTCTCCCTCCTGTTGAGCAATCCTCCCGCCGGCTATCTGTTCGGTGGCGCCGCCGCCAAGGCGCAAGCCGCCAAAACGGCTCCCGCTGCCAAGGCGCAGGACTTCACCTCGTCGCAGATGTTGAAAACCGGTTCCTTCTATATCATGTGGATCGTTTATTTCATCGGCGCGGGGGCTGGTTTGATGGTGATCGGCAGTGTGGCCGGCATGGCCAAGCAGAGCATGGGCGAACTGGCGTTCCTGGCTGTGGTCATCCTGGCCGTCGGTAATGCGGCGGGCCGCATCATCGCCGGTTCGCTGTCGGATCGCATCGGCCGCATGCTGACCCTGTCGCTGATGCTGGGGTTCCAGGCGATCCTGATGTTCATGGCGATCCCCGTGGTCGGTGCCGAGCATCCGAGCGCCACGCTGCTGGTGATCATTGCGACTCTGATCGGTTTCAACTACGGCGCCAACCTGGCGTTGTTCCCGGCGATCACCAAGGATTTCTGGGGCTTGAAGAACTTCGGCGCCAACTACGGGCTGCTGTTCACGGCCTGGGGCGTTGGCGGTTTCGTGTTGGGCCGCGCTTCCGAGATGATGAAGGCGTCGACCGGCAACTTTACGCTGTCCTTCGGCGTGGCCGGCATCCTGCTGGCGGTGGCGGCCCTGCTGCTGGTCCTCAAGGATCTGATCCGGCAAATGGTGGAAGCGGGTGTGGCGAAGGAATTGGAGCGGCGGGCGACCGAGGAGGCTGCTCAGGCGGTTGCCCTGCAACCGGCGTTGGAGCAGGTCGCCTGACGCTGCTGCTCCTTAACCGGATCTTGCTTGCCAAGGCCCCGTCAAACGGGGCCTTGGCTTTTTCACGGGGACAATCCCGGTTAACGGCCACAGATAGGTAATCGTTGACTTTGCCTGTAAAAGCGCAAGGTCAGGATTGCTTCGCCGCCTTTGCGTGCGATACGGCGGTGCGCAGGGCGATCAGGTAGCTGTCGACGCCAAAACCGCTGATCTGACCCTGGACGATCTCCGCGAACACCGAATGGTGGCGAAATTCCTCGCGGGCATGGATGTTGGACATGTGCAGCTCGACGATCGGGCAGGTCAGGATGGCCAGCGCGTCGCGGATGCCGTAGCTGTAGTGCGTCCAGGCGCCGGCGTTGATTAGCACCGCATCGACCTGGTCGAAATAGCCCTGGTGGATGCGCTCGACCATCTCGCCTTCGTGATTGGTCTGGAAGCTCTCGATCTCTACGCCGAGTTCCTTGCCGACTTCGCGCAATTTCTCGTCGATTTCGGCCAGCGTCGTGGTCCCATACTGCCTCGGATCGCGCTTGCCGAACATGTTGTGGTTAATGCCGTGCAGCATGAGAACTTTCATTTGGGCTCCTGTGAATATTGAGAGTGAAAATCAGGAAAACGGGGGCGATGGCATCAAGTTCGTATTATGATGAAAAACTCACTTCGACCGTGGCGTTCACCAGTCTTCTGGGCATCGCGATGTGGGGCGAGTGGCTCGATCCATGGGAGTGGGTTGGCTTGGGGCTGATCGTGGCCAGCGGGGTCATGGCCACTTCCAGACCGCACCGTCCAGCAGGATCGGATCGGGGGTGGTTGCTCGAAAGGGCAAAACACGTGCTTGATTTCCATGTCTGCGGCTTTAGCCCGCGCTTTAGCCACGCAAGCGGCAGCCGTGGTACAAACCACCGCCTTCAGGCGCCGCGCCCTTCAGGCAGCGGTTCAATCCGCCGCAAAGCATTTCAGGCGGGGGGTTATCCCTCGCCTGAAATGCTATCAGTTTTAGCTGGTCACTCATTGAGTTTCATAGGTATCAACCTAACCATGAGCCGGCGCTGCGGATTACAGTCCGTCTTGGGAGACCCGCTCCACAGAAACCCTCGAAGAACCACACTAAAATTCGCAGGTCGGCTACCGGCCTCCCGGCATCGTCACATCAACAGGCTATCGGCTTACCGTGCGGTTTTTCCCATACCGTGCGCCGAACCCACGAACAGCGCTCAGCCGTGAGCCGCCTTCAGGATGGCGTTGAAGGTCGAACTCGGGCGCATGATCATCTTGCACTTCTCGGCATCGGCCTTGTAGTAGCCACCGATGTCGGCCATGCGGCCCTGTACCGACTGCAACTCGGCGACAATCTTCTGTTCGTTGTCCGCCAGCGCCTTCGCCAGCGGGGCGAACTTCGCCGCCAGTTCGGCGTCTTCGGTCTGCGCGGCCAGCGTCTGGGCCCAGTACAGCGTCAGGTAGAACTGGCTGCCACGGTTGTCGAGCTGGCCGGTCTTGGGCGAGGGCGACTTGTTCTCGTCGAGCAACTTGCCGGTGGCCTCGTCCAGCGT
>JBDHRD010000086.1:0-12537 GCA_039807425.1 Candidatus Contendibacter sp.
GAAAACTGGGAAAAGACCTATTTCGACTGGATGAACCGGATCGAGGACTGGTGCATCAGCCGGCAAATCTGGTGGGGTCACCGGATTCCGGCCTGGTACGATGCCCGAGGCAAGGTTTACGTCGGTCGGAGTGAAGCGGAAGTGCGGGCCAAATACCGGTTCGGCCCGGATGTGGCGCTGGCCCAGGACCCCGACGTGCTGGACACCTGGTTCTCCTCAGCGCTGTGGCCGTTTTCCACGCTGGGCTGGCCGGAGCAGACCGAGGCGCTCAAAACCTTCTATCCGACCAGCGTGCTGGTCACCGGCTTCGACATCATCTTCTTCTGGGTGGCCCGGATGATCATGATGGGCCTGAAGTTCATGGGCGACGTGCCCTACCGCGAGGTCTACATTCACGGCCTGGTGCGCGACCAGGACGGCCAGAAGATGTCGAAATCCAAGGGCAACGTCCTGGACCCACTGGATTTGATTGACGGCGTGGGGGTGGAGGAACTGGTCGTCAAGCGCACCACCGGGCTGATGCAGCCGCAAATGGCGCCGGGCATCGAGAAAGCCACCCGCAAGCAGTTTCCCGCCGGCATTCGCGCCCACGGCACCGACGCCTTGCGGTTCACCTTCGCCGCGCTGGCCACGACCGGGCGCGACATCGTGTTCGACATGGGCCGGGTCGAGGGCTACCGCAACTTCTGCAACAAGCTGTGGAACGCCGCCCGCTACGTGTTGATGAACACGGAAGGGCGCGATGTCGGCCTGAGCGGCGGTGTGGTCGAACTCAGCCAGGCCGACCGCTGGATCCTATCCCGCCTGCAATACACCATCGCCGAGGTTAATGCAGCCATTCAGGGCTACCGTTTCGACCAAGCGGCGCAGGTGCTGTACGAGTTCACCTGGAATGAGTTCTGCGACTGGTATCTGGAACTGTCCAAACCGGTGCTGACCGATCCGGCCAGTTCCGAAGCGGCCCAGCGCGGGACGCGGCGTACACTGGTGCAAACACTGGAAACCCTGTTGCGGCTGCTGCATCCGCTGATGCCGTTCATCACCGAGGAAATCTGGCAGCGGGTCGCGCCACTGGCCGGGAAAAAGGGCGACACCATCATGCTCCAACCCTACCCGATAGGGGAACAGCTACCCCCCGCCACCGCACGCACCGGCTCTACGATGGAGCTTGATTTGACGATTGATCCAAATTCGGAAATCGAATGGCTGCAACAATTTCTGCTGGGCGTGCGCCGCATCCGCGCCGAGATGAACATCGCCCCCGGCAAGCCATTGCCGGCGCTGTTGCAGCACGGTTCGGACGAGGACCGGGCGCGGTTGGAGCGGCAGCAGCGGGCCCTGATGACGCTGGGCCGATTGGAATCCATCGCCTGGCTGGGCGAGAACGAACTGGCGCCAGAAGCCGCCACCGCCCTGGTTGGCGGCATGAAGATTCTGATCCCCATGGCTGGCCTGATCGACAAGGCAGCGGAAACCACTCGCCTCGACAAGGAAATCGCCAAACTGCGCAAGGAGGCGGAACGCGGCTCGGCCAAGCTGGGCAATGCCGGTTTCCTGGGCCGCGCCCCGGCGGAAGTCGTCGAAAAGGAACGCGCTCGTCTAACGGAACTCCAATTGGCCGTGACCAAGCTGGAAGAGCAACTGGTGCGCATCCGGCAGTTGTGAGTTCGGAAATCCACCCAAGAAGATTGAAGGAACCTCGATGGACGCTCAAGAATCCGCATCCCCGACCAAGCCCAAACTGGGCGAAAAAGTCACCAAGGTCGCCGCTTACTACAATCCACGCACCTGGAAGGAAAAGGGCCTGTGGTGGACCCTCGGCCTGTTTCTGATCACCTACCTCATCGCGGTGGTAATCCTCGGCGTCATCTGGTCGCGCTCGCCCGGCGAGTCCGAACCGCGCGAGCACGCGCAGGAAACGGCCAAACAACAGCAACAAAAACTGGTGCCGGGCTATGTCACCACCATCGCCGCCATCCAGATCGCCGAGACCCTGTTGAACAAGCCGGGCGGCTATCTCAGCAACGACATCATGCCGCCGGGAGTTTATCTGGACAATATCCCGAACTGGGAATTCGGCGCGCTGACCGAACTGCGCGATTTGGCCCGCGCCCTGCGCAACGACTTCAGCCGGTCCCAGACCCAATCCATCGAAGACAAGGATTTGCAGATCGCCGAGCCAAAATTCAACTACGATTCGGACTCCTGGATCCTGCCGTCCAGCGAATCGGAATACCGCGACGGGATCGCGGCGCTCTACCGGTATCTGAACCGACTCGCCGACGACAAAGCCTACGACGGGCAGTTCTTCACCCGCGCCGACAATCTGAACGCCTATCTGTCGGTGGTCGAAAAACGGCTGGGCAGCCTGGCGCAACGGCTGGCGGCCAGCGTCGGCCAGACCCGCTTCAATCTGGACCTGGCTGGCGACCCCAGCGCCCGCCAGTCCACCCCAACCCCGGATCAGTCCATGGTCAAGACGCCGTGGCTGAAAATCGACGATGTGTTCTTCGAGGCACGCGGTTACACCTGGGCGCTGGTGCATACCCTCAAGGCGCTGGAGGTGGATTTCCGCGATGTTCTCGCCGACAAGAATGCCGTGGTTTCACTCAGGCAGATCATCCGCGAACTGGAAAATACCCAAGCCGTCATCTGGAGTCCGATGATCCTCAACGGCACCGGCTTCGGGATGGTGGCCAACCACTCGTTGATCATGGCCTCGTACATCTCCCGCGCCAACGCCGCGATCATCGACCTGCGCAATCTGCTGTTGCAGGGCTAGGATGGCGGATTTCAACACCCACCTGCTGGGGGCGGCGGCGGTCAGCGGACTGGCCGCCACCGTGCTGGTCATGACCGGCCAGTTTCCCCATCAGGCCGTGATCGGTTATTTCGTCCTCGGGGTGATCGGCGGCCTGCTGCCCGACCTCGATTCGCCCACCTCCATCCCGATCCGGATCGTTCTGGCCACGCTGGCGGTGGTGGCCGGGTTCCTGGTGGTGTTCACCTTCGGAACCCGCTATTCACTGGTGGAACTGGTCATCCTGTGGCTGGGCTGTTTCCTGTTGATCCGCTACGGTTTGTTCAGTCTGTTCGATCGGGTCACCGTTCACCGGGGGTTGATTCACTCCATCCCGGCAGGTATCGGCTTTGGGTTGATCGCGGTCCTCCTCGCTTTCCATGTTTTTACCGCCTCCGCCACCCACGCCTGGCTGTGTGGAACGTTCGTGACGCTGGGCTTCATCGTCCATCTGCTGCTGGACGAGTTTTACAGCGTCGATCTGTCCGGCAAGAAACTGCTGAAAAGCTCGTTCGGCACCGCCCTTAGCCTGGGCAGCCTGAGCCAGCCCATCGGTACGGCGGTACTCTATCTGGCGGTGATTGTGCTATTTGTCCTCTGCCCCTCGCCCCGGCCGTTCACCGAACTGATGCTGGACCGCGATACCTATCGCGGCATCACCCAGCGCCTGTTACCCGGCGAAACCTGGTTTCCGGGCTTCCTGCGCCGGATGACGCCAGCTACCCTGCTCGGCCGGTGAAAGCGCGATCCCGCTATAGCCACAGATAGCGCGCCAGAAACAGCCCGGCCACCACGCCCATTGGCAAACCGATCCGGTCGTGTTGGCCAGTCAACCATTTCAGCAGGACATGGCTGATCACCCCAAACGCGATGCCATCCGCAATGGAAAAGGTGAACGCCATCACGGTCACGCAACACACCGCCGGGGCGGCCTCGGTCAGATCGTTCCAGTCCAGTTCGGCCAGGCTGCGCAGCATCAGGATGGCCACGTACAGCAGCGCCGGCGCGGTGGCGTAGGCCGGCACCATCAACGCCAGCGGCGCAAACGCCAGGCTGGCCAGAAACAGCAGGGCGACCACCACGGCGGTCAACCCGGTGCGACCGCCGACGCTGATGCCCGTGGTGCTTTCCAGATAGCTGGTCGTGCTGGACGTGCCCAGTAGTGCGCCCACACTGATCGCGGTGCTGTCGGCTAGCAGCGCCCGTTCCAACCGGGGCAAGTGGCCTTGGACATCGAGAAAACCGCCGCGCTGAGCGATGGCGATCAGCGTGCCGGAGGTCTCGAACAGGCTCATCAGAAAGAAACTCAGCACCACGCCCAGTACCGCCGGCTCCAGCGCGGCACGAATGTCGGCCTTGAACAGGGTCGGCAGCAGCGACGGCGGGGGCGAGAAGACGCCGGTCAACGGACTCAGTCCCAGCGCCACCGACACCACCGTGACCGCCAGAATGCCGAGCAAAATCGCACCGGGCGCATGGCGCTGATCGAGCATAACCATCAGGAGAAAGCCGCCCATCGCCAGCAGGGCCGGCGGCGCCTTGACGTTGCCGAGCATCACGAGGGTATCCGGGCTGGCGGTCACGATTCCGGCGGCGCGCAGGGCCAGCAGGGCGAGAAACAGGCCGACCCCGGCGGTAATGGCGTGCTTGAGGCTGGTGGGGATGGCGTTGACGAACCATTCCCGGATGCGCAGCAGGCTGACCAGCACGAACAGCAGGCCGGACAGAAACACCGCGCCCAGCGCCGTTTCCCATGGCAGGCCCATGCCTTTGACCAAGCCGAAGGTAAACACGGCGTTGATGCCCATGCCCGGCGCTTGGCCGATGGGATAGTTGGCCAGCAGTCCCATGGTCAGGGAGCCGATAGCGCTGGCCAGGCAGGTGGCGACGAACACGGCGTCGCGGTCCATGCCGGCCTGGCCGAGAATATCCGGGTTGACGAACAGAATGGCCGACATGGCGAGAAAGGTGGTGCAGCCGGCCAGGATTTCGGTGCGCGCGGTCGTGCCGCGTGCGTGAAGCGCGAAGACTTTTTCCAGCATGATCGGGATTCGGAAAGGAAAAAAGCCACGTTCGCGGAACAGGCGAACGCCCCCGGACGCAGGGTGCGTCCCACCGGACCACCGGCCATCTGCCAGCGCCCGGTTCGGGCGGAAGTATACGATGCGGATGAACCTGATACTTCGCTCGGTTTGGGGTAAAAGACCTCGCGGATGCATGATTCGGGTAAAATCACGCCATATTGCATTGCAACCCTAATACTCACCCGATGACCACCCTCCTCGACCAACTCAATCGCCGGCGCACCTTCGCCATCATCTCCCACCCCGACGCTGGCAAGACCACCCTGACCGAAAAACTGCTACTGTTCGGCGGCGCGATCCAGATGGCCGGCACGGTCAAGGGCCGCAAGGCCGCCCGTCACGCGACCAGCGACTGGATGGCCTTGGAGCAGCAGCGCGGTATTTCGGTCACTTCCTCGGTGATGCAATTCCCCTACCGCGACCGGGTCATCAACCTGCTCGACACGCCCGGCCACGAGGACTTTTCCGAGGACACTTACCGCACCCTGACCGCCGTGGACTCGGCGCTGATGGTCATCGACTGCGCGCGGGGTGTGGAGGAACGCACCATCAAGCTCATGGAAGTCTGCCGGCTGCGCGACACGCCGATCTTCACCTTCATCAACAAGCTGGACCGCGATGGCCGCGAGCCGATTGAACTACTGGACGAAGTCGAGGACATCCTGAAAATTCGCTGCGCCCCGGTGACCTGGCCGATTGGCATGGGTCGGGAACTGAAGGGCGTCTACCATCTCGATCAGGACTTTATCCACCTCTACGATCCCTCTCGTGATGGCCGGATCAATACCGGGCGCACCATCCAGGGTCTCGGCCACCCGGACGTGGACGCGGCGCTGGGCGTGGATCGAGCACGCGCCCTGCGGGACGAAATCGAACTGGTGCGCGGCGCCAGCCACGCTTTCGACTTCGACGAATACCGTACGGGGCGGCTGACCCCGGTATTTTTTGGCTCGGCGCTGACCAACTTCGGCGTGCAGGAAATGCTGGACGACTTCGTCGAACACGCCCCGCCGCCCCGCCCCTGCCCCACCGCCACCCGCGAAGTCCGCCCGGAAGAGGAAGCCTTCACCGGCTTCGTGTTCAAAATCCAGGCGAACATGGACCCGCAGCACCGCGACCGCATCGCCTTCCTGCGGGTCTGTTCCGGCAGCTACCAGCCCGGCATGAAGGCACGACACGTCCGCCTGGGCCGCGAGATCAAAATCGCCGACGCCCTGACCTTCATGGCCGCCGAGCGCGAACACGTCGAGGCGGCTTATCCCGGCGACATCATCGGCTTGCACAATCACGGCACCATCCGCATTGGCGATACGTTCACCCAGGGCGAGGAACTCAATTTCACCGGCATCCCCGACTTTGCCCCGGAACTGTTCCGCCGCGCCCGCCTGCGCGATCCACTGAAGATGAAGGCGCTGCAAAAAGGCCTGGAACAACTCTGCGAGGAAGGGGCGACGCAACTGTTTCGCCCGCTCAACAGCAACGACCTGATTTTGGGGGCGGTCGGAATACTGCAATTCGATGTGGCCGCATTTCGGCTACGCAGCGAATACGGGGTCGAATGCGGTTTCGAGAACGTCAACGTCACCACCGCCCGCTGGGTGCATTGCGCCGATTCCAAACGGTTCGACGAATTTAAAACCAGGCTTCACGACAACCTGGCGCTAGACCATCACGGCGAACTGGTCTATATCGCGCCAACCCGGGTCAACCTGCAATTGACCCAGGAACGCTGGCCCGAGGTGCGCTTCGCTGCCACCCGCGAACATGGATTGCACTAACATCATGCGCAAAGTATTGCAACGACTGGCCCGCGGGCTGTTCCAGCGGCTGTTTCGGGTGGAATTGCGCGGCTGGGAACACTACCCGCATGACGAGCGACGGCTGCTGATCGTCGCCAACCATACTTCCTATCTGGACGGGGCGCTGTTGGCGGCGTTCCTGCCGGACATGCCGATCTTCGTGATCAACACCCGCGTCGCCCAGCACTGGTGGGTCAAACCCTTCATCGCGATCACCCGCCACATCAGCATTGATCCAACCAACCCGCATTACCTGAAAACGCTGATCCAGCATCTCAAGGCGGGTGAGCGGGTGGCGGTGTTTCCAGAGGGGCGCATCAGCGTCACCGGTGCGCTGATGAAGATTTACGAAGGGCCGGCGCTGGCTGCCGACAAGGCCGACGCCGCGCTGCTTCCAGTCTACATCGAGGGCGCTCAATACAGCCTGCTGTCCCGGTTGGGCGGTATGGTGCGGCGACAACCGTTCCCGCGCATCCGCCTAACGCTGCTACCACCGCGCCGCCTGACTGGGACTGGCAGCAACGGCCGCGCCCGGCGCCAGCAACTCGGCCGGCAACTGGACGAATGGATGACCGAGCTGGCCTATGCCGGCATGAACAGCGACCAGCCGCTGGTTATGGCCCTGCTGGAAACCTGGGAGCGGCACGGCGGCGGGCGGATCGTGCTCGAGGACGCCCAGCAACAGCAGCTCGGCTGGCGGGCGCTGTTCACCCGCGCCTTTATCCTGGCCGATCTGCTGAATGCGGAGTGCGCTGGCCAGCAGAATGTGGGGCTTTTGTTCCCGAATACCGCGGCGGCGGTCATCGGCCTGCTGGCGCTGCACCTGCGCGGCCAGACGCCGGTGGTGCTCAACTTTACCGTCGGCGCGCACGAACTCATCGGCGCTTGTCACACCGCCCAGGTGCGGACGGTCTGCACTTCGCGGGCCTTCGTGCAAGCCGCCAATCTGGACGCGCCGGTCGCCGCGCTGAGCGAACGGGTGCAAGTGTTGTTTCTGGAGGATTTGCGGCCGCGCGCGACCCTGGCGGTGCGGTTGCGAGGACTGGCGCGGGCGCTGGCTCCACAGCGGAGTTACCGGCGGTGGGCCGGGCCGGTGTCCGCCGACGATCCGGCGGCGATCCTGTTCACCTCCGGTTCCGAGCGGGAACCGAAGGGCGTGGTGCTCACTCACCGCAACTTGCTGGCCAACTTTGCCCAAGCCCGCGCCGCGCTGGACATCATGCCCAGCGACGTGATTCTCAACGTTCTGCCGATGTTTCACGCCTTCGGCCTGACTACCGCCACCCTGACGCCGCTGTTGCTGGGCACCCGGGTGGTCCTGTATCCCTCGCCGCTGCACTACCACATCATCCCGGAACTGGCCTACGAGCGCCGCGCCACGGTACTGTTCGGCACTAACACGTTTTTGATGGGCTACGGCCGCCAGGCCGATCCCTACGACTTCTCCAGCGTGCGCCTGGTGATCATGGGCGCCGAGCGGTTGCGCGAGGAAACCCGCCGGCTGTGGAACGAGAAATTTGGCATCCGCATCAATGAAGGTTATGGTCTGACCGAGGCCAGTCCGGTGCTGGCCACCAACACCCGCCGTCATCATCGCAGCGGCACGGTCGGCAAGCTGTTGCCGGGCATCGAGTACTATCTGGAACCGGTCGAGGGCATCGCCGAGGGCGGGCTGTTGTGCGTGCGCGGGGCGAATGTGATGGCTGGCTATCTGTTGGCCGACCAGCCGAACTGCCTGGTCCCACCACGCACCGACCGGGGGCCGGGCTGGCACGATACGGGCGATATCGTCCGCGTCGACGGCGACGGTTTTGTCGCCATCCTGGGCCGGGCCAAACGCTTTGCCAAACTGGGCGGCGAAATGATCTCGCTGGCCACGGTCGAGCAACTCGCCGCCGACTGCTGGCCCGAGGACCAGCACGCCGCACTCAACCTGCCCGACCCGGTCAAGGGCGAGAACATCGTGCTGCTGACCACGCACCGAGGCGCGGACCGGCACGAACTGGTGGTGATCGCTCATCGGGAGGGGCTGGGTGAACTGTACATTCCCCGACGGGTGCTGGCGGTGCGCGAGATTCCGTTGCTCGGCTCCGGCAAGCCCGACTATCCGGGCGCCCGGCGGCTGGCGGAGACTCTGGCTCGAACCGGCGTGGCGGAAATTGGGCTTGGCAACCAGGGCGGTTGACAGACCAAAGCGTTTGGGCTTGCCGGCGGGCGATGCTCCAGGTCGGCACCTGGTTTACCGCTCTCCCTTCCCAATTCGATACCGCTTCGCGATCAGCGCGATGAGTTGCCGCCCGAGCAGGGTTTTGTCGGCCAGCGGCAACGCTTTCTTACCGCCTTCCCACAGCACGTGGAGCGCGTTTTGCTCGCTCTCAAAGCCGCTGCCGGCCACCCCGACCTGATTGGCGGCGATTAAATCGAGATTCTTGCGCCGGCGTTTGTCCTCGGCGTAATGCAGCACATCGTGGGTTTCGGCGGCGAAACCGACCGTGAATGGGCGATGCGAGCGCAGCGCGGCAACTTCCGCCAGGATGTCGGGGTTGCGCACCAGTTCCAGACACAGCGTCTCCTGAGTTTTCTTGATCTTCTGGTCGGCCGGAGCGGCGACGCGGTAATCGGCGACGGCGGCGGTAGCGATGAAAATATCCGCCTGGTGGACCCGGCCCATCACCGCCTCGCGCATCTCGAGTGCGCTTTCCACGTCGATCCGCTCGACGCCAGGCGGAGTTTTCAGGCTGACCGGGCCGCTGACCAGCACCACCCGCGCTCCTGCCTCGGCCGCCGCTTGCGCCACGGATAACCCCATCCGGCCGGTACTGCGGTTGCTGATAAACCGCACCGGGTCGAGCGCCTCCCGCGTCGGACCGGCGGTCAACAGCACGGTCAGGCCTTGCAAATCGTGGAGCGCGAGCAACGGCGGTTCCAGGTCGGGCGGCTCCACCGATGGTTCCGCCGAGCCCTCCCGCGCGCCGAGGAGAGCGACCACGAGATTGCCCAGTTCCAACGGCTCCAGCATCCGTCCCGCGCCGATTTCGCCACAGGCCTGTTCCCCGACCCCCGGCCCCCAGAGTTTCGCCCCGCGCCGCGCCAGCAATCGACAGTTGTCCCGAGTCGCAGCGTTTTGCCACATCAACCGATTCATCGCCGGGGCGAGAGCGATGGGCCGGTCGGTCGCCAGACAAAGGGTGCTGAGCAGGTCGTTGGCCATGCCGTGCGCCAGTCGGGCGATGAAATCGGCGCTGGCTGGCGCGATCAGAATCAAATCGGCCCAGCGCGCCAGTTCGATATGGCCCATGCCGGCCTCGGCGCCGGCGTCCAGCAGTTCGGTGCGCACTGGGCGGCCGGACACCGCCTGAAAGGTCAGCGGACCGACGAACGCGGTCGCCGCCGGGGTCATCACCACTTGCACCTCGGCGCCGGCTTCGCGCAGGCGGCGGATCAGATCGGCGCTCTTGTAGGCGGCGATGCCGCCGGTGACGCCGAGCAGGATGCGTTTGGAAGCGAGCGGTTGCAGCATGGCGGAACTCCGCGCGGGATGGGGATTGGCGGCTAGCTTAGCCCAGCCTGGACGGCGGCGAAACCCGGCGGAGGTTCGGAATGCAGGCATAAAAAGGGCGTCCAACCGCGCATTGAGATCACACGATTGGACGCCATGGTCCGCGATGGCGGCCCCCGTTAGCCGCCCGAATCCGCGCCGCCTCTCAACCTAGTCAGGGAAAGAGCGCGAATCCTTGACTAAAGAAAAAAGCAATTCGATTGCCAATTTATTCATAATGATGTTTTTTATAGGAATTATAATTCCATGTAGTCAAGAATGTGGTTTGACAAGCCATCTTTTGCCTCAATTTGGTGCTTGATCCGGGCGGGTTGCCTCGCAATGGAACACGGCGGGCGATGATCGCAAAAAATGGGGAACACCCGCCGAATTCGTTATGATGCCTGGCGCCATCACCCGTTGAGGAAAACCCCATGTCCATTCGCGACTGGCCCGACGACGAGCGTCCCCGCGAGAAGCTGTTGCAACGGGGAGCTTCCGCCCTGTCCGATGCCGAATTGCTGGCGATTTTTCTGCGAGTCGGGATACCGGGCCGCAGCGCGGTGGACCTCGCCCGCGACATGCTCAAGCAGCACGGCAGCCTGCGCCGTCTGCTGGAACTGGACCAGAAGGAGTTCTGCGCGACGCCGGGACTGGGGCCGGCCAAGTACGTGCAGTTGCAGGCGGTGCTGGAGCTGGCCCGGCGCCATCTGGAGGATACCTTGCAGCGCGGCGACGCCATTCAGAGCGTGGCCGACACCCGCCGCTATTTCATGGCCCGGATGCGCCACCACCCGCACGAGGTATTCGCCTGCCTGTTCCTCGACAACAAGCACCGGGTGATTCAATACGAGGAGCTGTTCTACGGCACCATCGACAGTTCGTCGGTGCATCCGCGCCAGGTCGTGAAACGGGCGCTGTACCACAACGCCGCCGCTGCCATCGTGGCGCACAATCATCCCTCCGGCATCGCCGAACCCAGCCGCGCCGATGAAACCATTACCCTGCGGCTGAAGGAAGCGCTGGCGCTGGTGGATGTCCGTCTGCTCGATCACATCGTGGTCGGGGATGGCCAAGTCGTGTCGCTGGCGGAACGAGGCGTGTTGTAGGCTTCCCTAAAGCCCGCGTGCTTCCCTAATGCGTTCGTAGGCCGCGGTGAGTTCGCGGGTTTTTTCGGTGGCGCGCGCCAGTTCCACCGCCGAAACGCCCTGGGCCGCCAGTTTGTCGGGATGGTGCCGCTTGAGCAGGCGACGATAGGCCAGCTTGATTTCGTCCAGACTGGCGTCGCGTTTCAGCCCGAGCACCGTGTAGGCCTCGGCGAGGGAGTTGACCGCAGTCGTCGGCCGGTGGTGCGCCCGCTGTTCGTGGGAATGATCCGAACCGGTCTGACGGCTCTGCTGCTGCGCCCAGTGCCGAGCGCGGAATAGCGTGTGCAGGGCTTCAAACTGCAAGCGGACGATGCCCAGTCGCTCCGCCACGGCCGCGAGCCGGGTTTGCGTCACCGGCAGCGGCCCGCCATCGGCATAAGCGATGTTTAGCAGCAGATCCAGCAGCTGCGAGGTCAACGCCGAGCGGCTGCGGCAGGCTTTCTGGAAGGCATCAATGGCGGCGTCCGCGGAGAAGCCCGGCTGTTTGCCCTCGGTAAAACAGTCGATGGCGGCGCGGCGCTGGACAGCATTGAGTTTCAGGTGGTCCATCATCGCGCGGGCGGCAGCGATCTCCAGTTCCGAGATCCGGCCATCGGCCTTGGCGACATAGCCCATCAATTGAAAGGCGGAGGCGAGAAAGACTCCGCGCACCCGTTCGTCACCGAGAATATCTGGCTCCTCGGCGGTCTTTTGTCCCCCTTGGTCGAGATTATGGCCAAATGCCGCTCCGAGCAGCGCACCCAGGGGGCCACCCACCATGAAGCCGAAGGCTCCACCCAGCATTTTTCCCCACACGATTGCTTTGTAAACCTCGTTGATTCAGCCCATGGCCCACGACGGGCGCCAGGCCCTGATGTTCGGGATGCGTGCCTTCAACTCTTCAGATAGGTCTCATCATCATAGGTTTTCAGCCAGTCGGGCTTGAGGCCGATGAGGGCAGTGGTCACCATGCCGTTGAGCAGGCCTTCCGGGAACAGGTACAGTGGCACGAACGGCAGATATTCGTCGCTGATGCGAGCGAAGGAGTAAACCTCGGCGGCCACGAGCAGGATCACCAGAGCCAGCACCGCCGCGCCCGCCGCCAGCATGGCGTTGAAAAAGGCGCACAGAAAAATATAGATAAATAAATGATGGGGCAGATAACGATGGACCAGCCGATAGATTCCAT
>JBDHRD010000087.1:0-12419 GCA_039807425.1 Candidatus Contendibacter sp.
CTTTACCTGAGCTTCAAGCAGGTGGATCTTCGCGGGCGGTTGCCGTTTATGGCGGCGCTGCTGGTGGTGCTCACGCTGGTGTTTATCTCGATCGACCCGCCCAAGGTGCTGTTTGGCGGTTTTCTGCTGTACGGCCTGTCGGGACCGGTGCTGTTCCTGTGGCGCTGGCGACGACACAGCCGGCGGCAGATCGGAAACCCGTAACCCGGCGCGGGTCGGAATTGGCAACCACCATCAAGAAGCTTTTAATAAACTGGGCTAAACAACACAAGTCAGAGGAAAAGACCGTGCGAACCGGTGTCGTCATTGATTCGGCCTGCGATCTGCCGCAGTCCTACATTCAGAGCCATGGCATCCATATCATGCCGATCAACCTGCATTTGGGTTACGACACCTTCAAGGATGTCCGCGACCCCGAAGCGACCCAGGCCTTCTATCGCAGATATCTGGCCGAAAAGACGCTGGACGCCGAAACCGTGCCGTTTTCAGCGGAACAGATTGAGGCGCTGTTCCTGGGCGAACTGGTGCTCAAATACGACCGGGTGCTGGTCATCACGATCTCCCAGGCCCGCAGCCTGATTTTCGCGAATGCCACCGAGGCGTCCTTCGCTGTCCTCAAGCAATATCGGGAACGGCGGCAGAAAGCCGGCATGACCGGCTCGTTCTACCTGAATGTCCTGGACAGCAAAAACGTGTTCACCGGCCAGGGTGCGCTGGTCCATGAAGCCATACGCCTGCTGGAACAGGAGAACCTGTCTTTCGGCGCCCTGCGCAGTGCCGTCGAACAACTCAGCCAGCAGGTTCACGGCTATCTGGTCCCCGAGGATTTGTTTTACCTCCGCTACCGGGGCAGCAAAAAAGGGGAAAAGACAATTGGGCTGTTCGGCTACCATCTCGGCTCACTGCTCGACATTAAGCCGGTCATCGGCTTCCACCAGGGCGAAAGCCGAGTCGCCGCCAAGGAACGGGGCTTTGACCACGCCCTGATCAAGCTGTTTGAGATTGCCCGGCAGGCCATCGACCAGGGGTTGGCGACCCGAATCGTCAACACCAGCTATGCCGGCGACCTTGACGCCATCCGTCGCAAGCGGGCGTTTGTGGATTTCGAACGCTACGCCAATGCCCATGGAATCGAGGTGTTGCTATCGGTCATGAGCACCACCGCGGGCGTCAATGTGGGACCGGGTTCGTTTGCGCTGGCCTATATCGCCGGACCGCCTCTCATGACGAACGCCTACGCCAAGGGCACCCAACAAGGATAGGAATCCGTGGCTGGACCGAGCGCTCCGCGCGGCGGCTCGACAGCCGCGCGCGCGAAGAATTCCTCCCAGCATCCAGTACTATCGGTGTGCATCCACGCTCGAAAATAGCTCGACTGGAACGAACGCTTCAGAGATTGGCCGAGCGCCACCACTGATTGTGTTCCCGGCGCAGCATTTCGTGCGAAGGCATCGGGTAGAACCCCAGATCGGGACCGTTGCCCATGTAGAAGCCGCTCTTGACCATCCGGTACGGAAATTCCAGCGAATGGACCCGGTGTACCAGCTTGGTCTGCTTGGTCCCCGGCTCCAGTTCCAGTAAAGCCTCGCGCAGGTGGTGCATGAACGAATACGGCAGATCGCCCACCGGTCCATTTTCGGGATCGGTCGCCAGCGCACCCAAACCCAGTTCGACGAAGCACAGGCCGGGGAACCGGATGAATTTGGCCGGCTGACTGGTGACGCTCTGATAGAAGGTGATCGGATCCTGCGTGCTGACCACCAGGCTGTTGACCGGCGCGAGATCCTGATACATGTGCAGCCCCGGCGCTTCCCGCGGCGTGATCGTCCCCCGCTCCAAACCCAGGGTGTGACCGTAAGCCGTACTCAGATAGAGCTTGCCCAACGCGCTGACCGGAATATGTTCCAGCACCCGGTAGATCGCAATGTAAACCGAGTTCTTGGGGGTGCCATCCGGATGCGGAACGCAACGCTTAAACCCCTCGTCGAGATTGAAAAAATCGTGACGAAACGCGGGGTCCACCTCGAAAAACATCGATTGCCCCTTGGACTTGTACTTGTGACCGGTCGAATAGTACTGTCCGAACTGCTCAGGGGTAAGATTGGAAGCGATCAGCGCTTCGGGAATCAGCGAAAAATACAAATGAGTGGTCATAATGGAATGCCCTCTCCAGGGTAGGGGAATGGTTTGCTACAAGCCCTCGGCGGGAACGGACCCGCTTTCCGCCAAGGCATCGGGTTCGAGAGAGCCGCCGCCGGGAATAATCCCATAGGGTCCCGATCAGATGATCGCTGGACGCCGGCGGATCGCGAACCATGGCGACAACGTAATTATGGTAGCTCATGAGCGCGCCGGTGAAAAACTCGCGGGCAAGCGATCAGCTCGCCGTGAAGTCTGCATGCAGACGGTTGGTTCAGGGCAGCATCGCCTCGGTCTGGGCCAGTTCGGGTTCCAGCTCGGCCAGCGTCGCCATCGGCGGCAGGCATTGTAACCCACTGCAGAGATAGGCCGTTACCGGAGCCGCGCCCGCCCGCCGCTCGACCAACAATCCTGGTGGCACCGACGCCTCGGCGGGAATCGCCAGCGTCAGCCGGCGCGGCGCGCACGGTTGGGCGCACCGCTCCCGCCACGCCTCCAACGCCGCGTCATCGCCGCGCAACACGAGGATCTGAGGCGGTTTCAGATACTCCTCCAGCGCTATCAACAAGGCGTTGCAGGCGCTCGGTATCCGCTGGAGCGTCGGCCAGGCCCAGCGCAGGGTCCGCTCCGCCGCATCGAGATAAGCGGTTCGGCCAGTGAGGTGCCCCAGCCTTAACAGCGCCTGCGCGGCGACGCCGTTACCGGCCGGCAGGGCGTCGTCATGCGCCGGTTTGGGCCGCTGGATCAGCGGTTCGTGATCGTGGGCGGTGAAGAAAAAGCCGCCGGCTTCCCCATCCTCGAACTGGTCGAGCAGCACGTCGGCCAGGGTCAGCGCAAAGTCCAGGTCGCCATCGCGCCAACGGCATTGCAACAGTTCCAAAATGCCATCGATCAGGAAAGCATAGTCGTCCAGATAGGCGTTCAGTCGGGCCTGGCCATCCTTATAGACCGCCAGCAGGCGTCCGTCCCGCCATAAATGAGTGCGGATAAAATCCAGAGCGCGTTCAGCCGACGCCGCGAAATCCGTCCGACCCAGATGCCGACCAGTAGCCGCCATGCCTTTGATCATCAAGCCGTTCCAAGCGGTCAGAATTTTCTCGTCCCGCCCTGGCCAAATCCGCCGCGACCGGGCCTCGAACAGCGTGCGCCGGGCGCCGGCCAGCCAAGCAGCGACTTGCTCGGGTTCCACGCCCAACCGGCCCGCCAGTTCGGCGGGCTCGGCGGTGACTCGCAAATGCCAGGCGTGGTTCTCGAAATTGGGCGGCTGCTCCAGGCCGTAACAAACGGCAAAGGCCATGTACTCCTCGGTGCTGGTTAGCAACTCTCGGACCTGGTCGGGCGTCCACAGGTAGAACTTGCCCTCCTTGCCCTCGGAGTCGGCGTCGAGCGTGGCGTAATAGCCACCGTCCGGGGTCTGCATCTCCCGCATCGCCCACTTGCCCGTCTCCTCGGCGGCCGCGCGGAACCAGGGATCGGCAGTCGCTCGCCACGCCTGGCTATAAAGGGTCAGCAGCGGGCCGTTGTCGTACAGCATTTTCTCGAAGTGCGGAATACTCCATTCGGCGTCCACCGAATAGCGATAAAACCCGCCGCCCAGATGGTCGTAAATACCGCCCCGCGCTATTTGGCGCAAGGTGAGCAGTACGGCGGTTTCCACCGGTGGGTCCGACTGACCGCCCTGGATGCTGGCGATCCAGTGACGCAGCAACCGCTCCAGCGCCGGGGGATGGGGAAATTTGGGGGCGCCGCCGAAACCGCCGTGGACGGGATCAAAGCTGGCCAAGAGTTGGTTGCGTCCGGCTTGGAGCGGGGCGGCGGTCAGAGCGGCGGTTCCAGTCGCGGTCGGCGCGGTTGTCTCGGCGCGCAGGGCATCCAGCAACGCCTGGTTCTGCTCGCGCAATTCCTGGATGTGCTGGCGGTAATGGGTGCTGACCCGGTGCAGGAGGTCGGTGAAAGCTGGCATGCCGTAGCGGGGCGTTTTGGGAAAATAAGTGCCGCCGACGAAGGGGACATGGTCGTCGTGGGTCAGAAACATCGTCAACGGCCAGCCGCCGGCCCGCCGGTGCAGGATTTGAAAGGCGGTCTGGTAGATCTTGTCGAGGTCGGGCCGCTCCTCCCGGTCTACCTTGATATTGATGAACAGTTCGTTCATCACCTGGGCGGTAGATTCATCCTCGAAGGATTCGTGGGCCATGACATGGCACCAGTGACAGGCCGAGTAACCGATGGACAGCAGAATCGGCTTGCCGGAGCGGCGGGCCTGGGCCAGCGCCTCCTCGCCCCAGGGATACCAATCCACCGGGTTGTGGGCGTGTTGGCGCAGGTAGGGGCTGGTTTCGTGGATCAGGCGATTGGGGCGCTGGGATTCGGGCATGGCGGCTTCCGGAGAAACGAGCGAACGAAGATCTATCCTTCCTGAGTTTTCGATGGGCCGATGGTTCCCCATTGGATCGCAGGGAGGTGTATGGTGGAGTCGCCCACACAAGTTAACAATAGCGCTAGTCGGACAATAATCAGGCAAAGCCGAGCTTTTGCCTGATCCACACTCAGGTTGTAAGTATTGATGGATAGCGAGAAACTTTCCAGCCATGAACAAACTCCCCATCGGCATCCAGACCTTCCGGGAAATCCGCGGGGAAGGCTACTGCTACGTCGCCGCTATCGCTACCGGCCGCGCTATCCCAACTTCGAGGTGCGCGCCAGCCTGCCGACCGCGATCCTGAACGCCTACGTGCCCAGCGTGCAGGAGCGGTTGCGCGCCGAAGACCGGATTTACGCGGCGGTGGAGGCCGACGACCCCGACGCCCCGCGCGCCGCCTTCCACGCCTTCTTCGCCTCCCTGTCCCACGACTGGCACCGGCGTAACGACCTCGCCGACTACGAAGATTACCCTGATTGGGATGGAATTCAGCCGCGCCGAGCGCAATCTGGTGGGGTTCGAATGGCGGCGAATGCCGTGAACGATTGAGGGCGCCTCATGCGCATTCTACTCGTCAAACCGAAGGCCCAGCTTCCAACCGTGCTGGGCCTCGAACGCTTCCAGCGGTTGGAGCCGCTGGAACTCGGCTATCTGGCCGCCGCGCTGCCACCGGAACACGAGATACGGGTGCTCGACCTGCGACTGCACCGGTTCGCCGATCACGCTTTCCGATGCAAACTGGCGCGCTTTCGGCCCGACCTGGTGGGCTTCACCGCCTACAGCCACGAAGCGGGAATTATGAAACGACTGGCCAGCACGGTGCGCCGGTTGCTGCCGAACGCCCGGATCGTGGTCGGCGGCCATCACGCCACGGTGGCCTCCGCCGATTGCAACATCCCGGCGATCGATTACATCGTGCGCGGCGAGGGTTGCACGCCGTTTCGCGCCCTGGTCGCGGCGCTGGCCCGGGGCGAGGAGCCCGAGGGCATTCCCAACCTGCTGTTCGCCGGCGACCGGTTTGACCAGCGCGCCGCCACGCTATGGCCCCGCTATCCCGATCCCGCCACCATCCCGGCCCCACGCCGCGATCTGTGGGACAGTCGCCACTATTACTGCATCTGGGTGTGCGAGAACCCGCGCGATTGGCAGGTCCTGTTCCCGCGGGTGGCGATGGCGCGCACCTCCTACGGCTGCAAGATGGTCTGCTCGTTCTGTATCGTTCCATTGCTGTGCGGCGGCGTTCACCGACCACGACCGGCCGAAGCAGTCGCCGAGGAACTGGCGCGAATCGAAGCCGATCACGTCTATTTTTCCGACGACGAAAACTTCATCGACGAGGCTTACGGCTTCGAACTGGCCGAGGCGCTGGCGCGGCGCGGGGTCAAAAAACATTATTTTGCCTGGGCGCGCGCCACGACCGTGCTACACTCGTCGGAACTGTTGCGGCGCTGGCGGGAAATCGGCCTGGACGGCGTATTCGTCGGCTTCGAATTTGCCACCAACCAGGAGCTGAAGGCGACGCGCAAGGGTGGCACGGTCGCGCACAACGAGCGCGCCCACGACACGTTGCGTCGGCTGGGCATCGCCTGCCACGCCGCATTCATGGTCCGCCCGGAATACGGCCATGCCGAGTTCCAGCGCCTGCGCGATTACGTCGGCGCCATGCCCCCGGCGCAGTGCAGCTTCACCGTCTGCACCCCGTCGCCCGGCACCCCGGACTACGAAGCGGCGCGGCCAGGATTCTGGTGCGGGGACGCCTACGACCTGCATGATTGCATGCATCCGCTCACGCCCACCGCGCTGCCGTTGCGCGAGTTCAGCGCGCTGCTGGCGCGGCAGATCGGTGAAGCGGGCCGACGCAATCCGCTGCGGGTCGAGCGTCATCTGACCCGGCCGTGGGAGCTGGCGCGGATCGTCCGCGCCGACTGGGGTTACCAGCGGGCGTTCCAGGAATTGTACCGCGACTACCCGCGCGAGTTGTGGGAGTGGCCGGGAGGTGTCGGGTTGTCCGACTGATGCGGGCTCGATGCCGACGGGCCGAAGCGAAGTGGTATTGGTGAAAGACCAGAATATTTTAACGACCCTTGGCGTGATAGTCTTCGTGGGCTGCTGTTTGATCGCTGGGCTTCCAACTCAGCTAGCGCTGGCCGCCAGGTCGCCGGAACCGAAAAAAATAATCGCCGTGGTGGAGTTCGCGGTTCGCGGCGATCATCTCGATCCACAGGCCGGCGCCATCATCGCCGATTCCGTGACCTCGGTGATCGCCAGCCTGGGTTATTTTGCCCTCAAGGATCGTATATCCCTAAACGCCGTCACCAAAATCGCCAAAAACAACCAACTGGGTTCGATTGGTCCCGCAAGATGCCAAAGAGCCCGGAATTCGGCTACCCACCGGCGTTTATGAAATCGAAGTCAGTCATCCCGGGTATGTCACGCAAAAAGCCAGCGCAAAGATTGCCGAAAATGATGTGACTCTGCTTATCGATCTGGAAAAGGCCCGCTATGCGCTCGCCATCGACGTCGATCCGCCTCAATCCCGGATCAGCGTTGCCAACACGCTGAACATTCAAAAGCCTTATCAACCGGGAATGAAACTGGAAACGGGCGTTTATCAACTGGAAATAACCTGTCCTGGCTATCGGACTGAGCGCACCACGATCACGATCACCGACGCCGATGTCAGCGTGGTGCTGAAGCTGGAGTCGCAATCGGATAGTCTGGTTGCTCCTGGCGGCCTGACTCCTACTCAAACTCTTCAACCTCATCCGACGGTTCGGCCACCGGCGAAAAGCACCAAGCCACGCTCCACCCGTTCCGTGGCAGCCAATCCTCCGACGAAAAAACCGAAAGCGGAAGGCGCCGGCGTCGGGAATCGGACCAACTGGCCCAATCAAGGCGCCAACGTCGGCAACCGGGCCAACCAGTCCAATCAGCCGGCTCAGGAAGGCGGCGCCTTCAAGCGGGCGCTCAGACAATTCCGGGACGATTTCAAACGGGCTTTTTGGTAGGCCGCGCATCTCTGTCGTCGAATGGGGCGACGAACCCGCGTTCCGCGCCAGAGCGATGGTATGGTGTCAAGAAACCGCCGATTATCCCTATAATGCTGCTTTTCGCTTGCCAACTCCCGCTCGAAAAACCAGCATGGAATTGATTCGCGGTCAGCACAACTTGCGGCCCCGCCACCGGGGTTGCGTCGCCACGATCGGCAATTTCGATGGCGTCCATCTCGGCCACCAGGCGATCCTCGCCCAACTGGCCGAGCAGGCCGCGCGCCTCTGTCTGCCCCGACTGGCGATCACCTTCGAGCCGCAGCCGCAGGAATTCTTCGCCGGCCCCACCGCGCCGCCGGCCCGGCTGATGCGCTTGCGGGAAAAGCTGCTGGCGCTGGATGGCCTGGGCATCGAACGAGTGTTGTGCCTGGAATTCGATCACCGGCTGGCGGCATTGCCGGCGGAACGGTTCATCGACGAGTTGCTGGTCCAGCAACTGCGCATCCGCTATCTGGTCATCGGCGACGATTTCCGCTTCGGCCACCGCCGCGCCGGCGATTTCGCCATGCTGGTCAATGCCGGTCAGCAGTACGGGTTCGAGGTGGCGGACAATCACAGCTACCTCGTGGATGGCGAACGGGTGAGCAGCACCCGCATCCGTCAGGCGCTGGCCCAGGGCGATCTGGAACTGGCGGCGCGATTGCTGGGCCGGCCCTATGACATGTGCGGGCGGGTGGCGCACGGCGACCACCGCGGCCGCACCATCGGGTTTCCGACCGCCAACATCCACCTGCATCGCCGCGTCACCCCGGTTTATGGCGTTTACGCCGTGCTGCTCAGCGGCCCCGATCTGCGGCCCTGGCCCGGCATCGCCAATGTCGGCCGCCGCCCGACGGTCGAGGGCGAGCACGAGCGGCTGGAAGTCCATCTGCTCGATTTCCAGGGCGATCTCTACGGCCGGCATGTCAAGGTGGATTTCCTGCATTATCTCCGCCCGGAACGGCGCTTCGAATCCCTGGCGGCCCTGCAAGCGCAAATTCAGCAGGACGAACAGATCGCCCGCGTCTGGTTCGCCGCGCGGGGCATTCCGCCCTCCCGTCACCCCTCATCCCTCACCCCTGACCCGATCGGGGGTTTTTGAGCACCGGCTTTCCTAGAGGTTTACCGTGGCCGATTATAAAGACACTCTCAACCTTCCCCAGACCGCCTTTCCGATGAAGGCCGATCTCGCCAAGCGTGAGCCGGAGTTGCTGCGCTACTGGCGGGAACTGGACTTGTACCAGCGGCAGCGCGTCGAGTTCGCCGGGCGGCCCAAATTCGTGCTGCACGACGGCCCCCCCTACGCCAATGGCACCATTCACATTGGCCACGCCGTCAACAAAGTGCTCAAGGATATCATCGTCAAATCCCGGACGCTGAGCGGGTTCGACGCGCCCTACGTGCCGGGCTGGGACTGCCACGGCCTGCCCATCGAGCAGGTGGTGGAAAAGAAGCTGGGCAAGGTCGGGGTCAAGGTGGACGCCCGCCAGTTCCGCACCGCCTGCCGCGCGTTCGCCGCCGAGCAGATCGCCAGCCAGAGCGCCGATTTTCAACGGCTGGGCGTGCTGGGCGACTGGGAGAAGCCGTATCTGACCATGGATTTTCGCGCCGAGGCCGACATCGTGCGGTCGCTGGCGCGGATCATCGCCAACGGCCACCTGTATCGCGGCTCCAAGCCGGTGTACTGGTGCATCGACTGTGGGTCGGCACTGGCCGAGGCCGAGGTCGAATACGAGGACCGCGACGCGCTGGCCATCGACGTCCGCTTCGCGGTGGCCGACCCGGGGGCGCTGATGGCCCGGCTGCATCATGTCGAGGGCCACGAGGGCAAGGGGCCGCTGGCGGTGGTGATTTGGACCACCACGCCGTGGACGTTGCCGGCCAATCAGGCGGTGGCGCTCAATCCGGGCCTGGAATACGTGGTCGCGCAAGTCGAGACCGACCGGGGCCGGGAACGGTTGCTGGTCGCCGAGGCGCTGCTCAAGGATTCGCTGGCCCGCTGGCGGGTCGAGAATTATCAGGTCATCGCCTACGGGCCGGGCGCCGATCTGGAAGGGCTGGTCCTGCGCCATCCGTTCCACAACCGGGAAGTGCCGGTCATTCTCGGCGACCACGTCACCACCGACGCCGGCACCGGCGCGGTCCACACGGCTCCGGCCCACGGCCAGGAAGACTACGTGGTCGGCTCGCGCTACGGCCTGCCGGTGGAAAATCCGGTCGGGCCGGACGGCCGCTTCCTGCCCGACACCCCGCTGTTCGCCGGGTTGCACGTGTTCGCCGCCAACGAGCGGGTGATCGACACGCTGAAGGCGCGCGGCAACCTGCTGCGGGCCGCCAGCCTCAAACACAGCTATCCACACTGCTGGCGGCACAAGACCCCGGTGATTTTCCGCGCTACCGCGCAATGGTTCGTCGGCATGGATCATCCGCACGCCTTGCGCGCCCAGGCTCTGACGGAGATTAAAAAGCTCCACTTTACCCCGGACTGGGGCGAGGCGCGGATTCAGGGCATGGTGACCAATCGCCCCGACTGGTGCGTATCCCGGCAGCGCTACTGGGGCGTGCCCATCGCGCTGTTCACCCACCAGCAGACCGGCGAATTGCATCCGAATACGCTGGAATTGATGGAACGGGCCGCCCAACACATCGAACGGGGCGGCATCGACGCCTGGTTCGAACTCGACCCGGTGGAACTGCTGGGCGCGGACGCGGCCCACTACGACAAGGTCACCGATACCCTGGATGTGTGGTTCGACTCCGGCACGACGCATCGCTCGGTGTTGGACCGCCGCCCGGAACTGCATTTCCCAGCGGAACTGTATCTGGAAGGCTCCGACCAGCATCGCGGCTGGTTCCAGTCCTCGCTGCTGGCCTCGGTAGCGATGCGCGGTGTCGCGCCGTACAAGGGCTTGCTGACCCACGGCTTCACCGTGGACGCCCAGGGCCGCAAGATGTCCAAATCGCTGGGCAACGTGATTGCGCCGCAGAAGGTGGTGAGTTCGCTGGGCGCGGACGTGTTGCGGTTGTGGGTGGCGGCGACCGACTATCGCGGCGAAATGGGCGTTTCCGACGAGATTCTCAAACGGATGGCCGACTCCTACCGGCGGATGCGCAACACCGCCCGCTTCCTGCTGGCCAATCTCAACGGCTTCGACCCCGCCCGCGACCGGCTGCCGCCGAAACGGATGGTGGCGCTGGATCGCTGGGCGGTGGATCGCACCTACCGCTTGCAGGAGGAGATTCTGGAGGCTTACGACCAGTACCTGTTCCATCTGATCTACCAGAAGATTCACAACTTCTGTTCGGTGGACTTGGGCAGCCTGTATCTGGACATCATCAAGGATCGCCAGTACACCACTGGGCGCGACAGCGTCGCCCGCCGTTCGGCCCAGACCGCGATGTATCATATCCTGGAGGCGATGACGCGCTGGCTGGCGCCGATCCTCAGCTTCACCGCCGAGGAAATCTGGCGGAACCTGCCGGGCGAGCGCGGGCCGTCGGTCTTCCTGGCCACCTGGTATACCGGGCTGTTCGCGGTCGGCGACGACGAGCCGCTCAACGCCGCCTACTGGGACCGGCTGATTGCCGTGCGCGAAGTGGTCAGCAAGGAGCTGGAGAAGCTGCGGGTCGCGGGTGGCATCGGCTCGGGGCTGGACGCGGAGGTGGAGTTGTATGGCGATGGAAACCTGGCCGACGACTTGGGGCGAATCGGCGACGAACTGCGCTTCTTCTTCATCACCTCCTACGCCCGTGTTCAGCCACTGTCCGCCAAGCCGGAAGACGCGGTGGAAGTCCAAGCCAACGGCCAACCGCTGGCGATTCGCGTGTTACCCAGCGCCCACGCCAAATGCGTGCGCTGCTGGCACCACCGGGAGGATGTGGGCGCGAACGCTGGCCACCCGGAACTCTGCGGGCGCTGCGCGGACAATGCGTTTGGGGCTGGAGAAGAGCGCCGGTTCGCCTGAGATGACCGACTTCGACAGCCCCTGGAAAACCGCGCTGGAGCGGTATTTCCCACAATTCATGGCCCTGTTCTTCCCGGAAGCGCACGCCGGGATCGACTGGAGCCAGGGTTACGCCTTCCTGGACAAGGAATTACAGAAAGTGGTGCGGGATGCGGAACTGGGCCGGCGGCTCGCCGACAAACTGGTCAAGGTGCGCGGTCGGGATGGCCACGATGACCGGGTGCTGGTCCATATCGAAGTGCAAGGCCAGCCGGAAAGCGATTTCGCCAAGCGGATGTATGTCTATAACTACCGGCTGTTCGACCGCTACGACCGTCCGGTGGTGAGCTTGGCGGTGCTGGGCGATCCGGTCGGAGAAACCTTGGGCCGCTTCGGTTACCGGCGTTGGGGGTGTGCCGTGAGTCTGGAATTCCCGGTGGTTTGCCTCGCCGACTACCGGGACCGCTGGGACGAACTGGAACGATCCGCCAATCCTTTCGCGGTCGTGGCGCAAGCGCATCTGAAGGCACAGGAAACCTGCGATGACGCGGTCGCCCGCTATCGAGCCAAGCTTTATCTGGTCAAAAGCCTGTACCACCGCGGCTGGCAACGCCAGGACGTGCTCGAACTGTTCCGATTCATTGATTGGGTGCTGGTGCTGCCGCCCGACCTCGAAAAGCGGTTATGGAACGAAGTACAGACCAGTGAGGAGGTGCAAAAAATGCGTTATCTGTCCGCTATCGAAAGAATGGCTATCGAGCAGGGATTTCAAAAGGGCCTCGACGAAGGCAGGATCAAAGGTCTCGACGAGGGCAAGGCCGAAGGCAAGGCCGAAGGCAAGGCCGAAGGCAAGGCCGAAGGCAAGGCCGAAGGCAAGGCCGAAGGCAA
>JBDHRD010000088.1:0-12339 GCA_039807425.1 Candidatus Contendibacter sp.
GGCGAAACTGGTAGACGCGCTGGATTTAGGTTCCAGTGGGGTAACCCGTGAGGGTTCGAGTCCCTCCTTTCGCACCACATTCCACGCATGGCCCGGGAACGATTGGGTTGCCCCGTGTCTTTGGAAGAACCGGCGGCGCCAAGGCCGGTTCCTAACATACAACCAACGATTGACAGGTTTGAGGTGCATCGATGCAGGTTTCGGTTGAGATGCTGAACGATCTGGAACGCCGGGTGACCGTGCAGGTGCCCGCCGAGCGGGTCGCCAAGGAAATTCAGGACCGGCTGGCCGCCATCTCCCGGCGGGTCAAGGTGGACGGTTTTCGTCCCGGCAAGGTGCCGCTCAAGGTGATCCGGCGGATGTACGGCGACCAGGCGCGCTACGAGACGGCCAGCGAACTTTTGCAGACCAGCCTGCGCGATGCGTTGGTTCAGGAGAAGCTGAATCCGCTCGGCGGCCCGAAAATCGAGCCCAAGCCGCTGGAGGACGGGCAGGATTTCGAGTACACCGCCACGTTCGAGGTGATGCCCGAGTTCGAGCCGTCCGGCTTCGAGAACATTCAGGTTGAGCGGCCCGTGGCGGAAGTCACCGAACAGGACGTGGACCGCATGATCGAGACCCTGCGCCAGCAACGGGCGATCTGGACCGCCGTCGAGCGTCCGGCTCGCGATGGCGACCGGGTCCGCTTCGATTTCGAGGGTAAGATCGACGGCCAGGACTTCGCGGGCAACAAGGGTGAGAACACCCAAATCGTCCTCGGTGGAAAATCCCTGCTCCCGGATTTCGAGGCGCGGCTGATCGGTTTGGAGCCGGGCGCGGAAACTGAGTTCGATCTGACTTTCCCGGAGGACTATCAGGTTAAAGAGGTGGCCGGCAAGACCACCCGCTTCCAGGCCAAGCTGCACGGGATCGAGGAAGCTCATCTGCCGGAGGTGGACGAGACTTTCGCCGCGGCTTTCGATGTCAAGGAAGGAGGCATTCCTGCTTTGCGGCAATCGCTGCGCGAAAATATGGAGCGTGAACTGCGCGAAGGCGTCCAGGTGGCCATCAAGCGCCAGGTGATGCAGGGACTGTTGGATGGCAACCCCATTCCGTTGCCTCGGACGCTGATCAGTGCCGAAATCGAGCAGTTGGCGAGCCAATTGCGGTTTCCGCCTGGCGGCGACGACGAAAAAATCCAGCAATTGAAGGCCGCGCTGTTCGAAACCGAAGCTCGCCGGCGCCTGGCCCTGGGTTTGCTGATTTCCAAGCTGGCGGCCAGTCAGGGCATCCAGGTCGACGAGGAGCGGGTTCGGATGCGGCTGGACGCTATTGCCGCCACCTACGAGGAGCCCGCCGAGGTGGTGCGCTGGTACGAGCAAACCCCCAGCGCCCTCGAAAACGTGCGCGCCCTGGTGCTGGAGGATCGGATCGTGGATTGGGTGTTGGAGCGGGCGCAGGTCACCGAGAAAGCCAGCACCTTCGCCGAGGTTATGGCCCCCAATCAGCCGGCTGCGGCCACGCCGGTGGTGGAGTCGACCGAATGAGCGAGAACGGTTCCGCCACTGTCCGGGCACTCAATCTGGTGCCGATCGTGGTCGAGCAGACCGCGCGCGGCGAACGGGCCTACGATATCTATTCCCGCCTGCTCAAGGAGCGGGTGGTGTTTCTAGTAGGTCCAGTCGAGGATTACACCGCCAATCTGGTGGTGGCGCAGTTGCTGTTTCTGGAAGCCGAGAATCCGGACAAGGACATCCATCTCTACATCAACTCACCGGGCGGCTCGGTCAGCGCCGGTCTGGCCATCTACGACACCATGCAATTCATCAAACCGGATATCAGCACCATGTGCGTGGGTCAGGCGGCCAGTATGGGTGCTCTGCTGCTGGCTGGCGGCGCGGCGGGCAAGCGGTTCTGCCTGCCGCATTCGCGGGTGATGATCCATCAACCGCTCGGCGGCTTTCAGGGTCAGGCCAGCGATTTCGACATCCATGCGCGAGAAATCCTGCTGGTTCGGGATCGTCTCAACCGCATCCTGGCCAAGCACACCGGTCAGCCGGTCGAAAAGGTCGCCGTCGATACCGACCGTGACAATTTCATGGGCGGGGCCGAGGCGGTTGAATACGGCCTGATTGATGCCGTGTTGAACCAGCGCGCCCCCACCAGTTAAGGTGGTCCGATTCGTATCCCAAGCTGTCGTCGAGGTTGCGTTCCACGGCAGCGCCGATCATGCGAGATTCGCTGGAAACCAGTATCTGCTGGTTCCACCGACCGCGCCATGACGAGGATGGCCTGATGAGCAGAGACCGAAGTGACCGGGACGACGACAAGCTGTTGTATTGCTCCTTTTGCGGCAAAAGCCAGCACGAGGTGCGTAAGCTGATCGCCGGGCCGAACGTGTTTATTTGTGATGAATGCGTCGAATTGTGCAACGACATCATCCGCGAGGAGATGGAGGAGAATACCCCGGCCGCTGCGAGCAAACTGCCGAAGCCGCACGATATTAATCAAGTTCTCGACGAATATGTGATCGGCCAGGAACGCGCCAAGAAGGTCCTGTCGGTCGCGGTCTACAACCATTTCAAGCGGCTGGAACTGCAACGCACCGGACGCGCCAAGGATGCCGAGATCGAGGTTGCCAAGAGCAACATTCTGTTGATCGGTCCTACCGGTTCGGGCAAGACTCTGTTGGCCGAAACCCTGGCCCGCCTGCTGAACGTGCCCTTCACCATCGCCGACGCCACGACCCTGACCGAGGCCGGCTACGTCGGCGAGGATGTCGAGAATATCATCCAGAAGTTGTTGCAGAAGTGCGAGTACGATGTCGAGAAAGCCCAGACCGGCATCGTCTACATCGACGAGATCGACAAGATTTCGCGCAAGTCTGACAATCCTTCGATCACTCGAGACGTGTCGGGCGAAGGCGTGCAACAGGCGTTGCTCAAGCTGATCGAGGGCACTCTGGCTTCGGTGCCGCCGCAGGGTGGGCGCAAGCATCCGCAGCAGGAATTTTTGCAGGTGGATACCTCCAATATCCTGTTCATCTGCGGCGGTGCGTTCGCCGGCCTGGACAAGGTGATCCGCAGCCGCTCCGAGAAGGGCGGCATCGGCTTCTCGGCGGACGTCAAGAGCAAGGACCACGGCAAGAACCTCGGCGAGGTGCTGATGGAAGTCGAGCCGGAAGACCTGATCAAGTACGGCCTGATTCCCGAATTCGTCGGCCGCCTGCCGGTCGTGGCGACCTTGACCGAATTGGACGAGAACGCCCTGGTCCGCATTCTGACCGAACCCAAAAACGCCATCGCCAAGCAGTTCAGGAAGCTGTTCGAAATGGAGGGCAGCGAACTGGAATTCCGCGAAGACGCCTTAAAGGCGGTCGCGCGCCGGGCAATGGAACGCAAGACCGGCGCCCGCGGTCTACGAACCATTTTGGAACACATCCTGCTAGACACCATGTACGATCTGCCGAGCTTGCAGAACGTTCGCAAGGTGGTGGTGGATGATTCCGTGGTCGCCGGACGCGCCAAGCCCTATTTCATTTACGAAAATATCGAACGCCGCGCCGCGGCGCACGAGTGACCGTCCACCCAGCCGCTGGCGCACGTCGTCGGCGTCGCGGTTTCGGATCCCGAGGCTGGGAAAATTACGCGCTGGTCTGGTCGCGCCAAGCGATCGGACTGTCGCCGATTTAATCGTCCGGGTTACCCGCGGAGAACCTTGCTTCATGAAGCGTAGCGAAATCCCGTTTGACCGCTTGCCCAGTCATGCGCCGATGCCGGTTTTACCGCTCCGCGACGTGGTGGTCTATCCGCACATGGTGATCCCGCTGTTCGTCGGTCGGGAGAAATCCATCCACGCACTCGATCTGGCGATGCAGCAGCACAAGCGTATCGTCCTGGTCGCGCAGCGCGGCGCCGAGGTGGACGACCCGCGCACCAGCGATCTATACGCCATCGGTACGCTGTCGAACATTCTGCAATTGCTGCGATTGCCGGACGGCACGGTCAAGGTTTTGGTGGAGGGTTGCCAGCGGGTATGCATCCGCCGGTTCACCGAAACCCACTCCTGTTTCATCGCCGAGGTATCGGCGTTGGAATCGGTGCTGGACGAGGGGATGGCCCAAGAGGTTCAGGGGCTGATGCGCTCGCTGCTTAACACCTTTGACCAATACGTCAAGCTAAACAAGAAGGTCCCGGGTGAGGTGCTAAGTTCAGTCGCCAGCATCGAAGATCCCAACCGGCTGGCCGATACCATCGCCGCGCACATGACGCTCAAGCTCGACGAGAAACAGAAGATTCTGGAAATCCAGGATTTGTCCGAACGCCTCGAGCATCTGCTGGCCTTGGTGGAAGGCGAGATTGACATTCTTCAGGTCGAGAAACGGATCCGTGGCCGGGTCAAGCAGCAGATGGAAAAGACCCAGCGCGAGTATTATTTGAACGAACAGATCAAGGCGATTCAAAAGGAACTCGGCGATCTGGAGGACGCGCCCAACGAGATCGAAGAATTGAGCCAGCGCATCGAGCGGGCGGGGATGCCCAAGGAAACCAAGGCCAAGGCCCAGACAGAGCTGAACAAACTGAAGATGATGTCGCCCATGTCGGCCGAGGCCACGGTGGTGCGCAACTACATCGACTGGCTAGTCAACGTTCCGTGGCGCAAGCGCACCAAAATTCATCAGGATCTATCGGCGGCCGAAACGATTCTGGAAGCCGATCATTATGGGCTGGAGAAGGTCAAGGAACGGATTCTCGAATACCTGGCTGTCCAACAACGGGCGCGCAAGCTCAAGGGGCCGATCCTGTGCCTGGTCGGACCTCCCGGCGTGGGCAAGACCTCGCTGGGACGCTCCATCGCCCGCGCCACCAACCGCAAGTTTGTGCGGATGTCGCTGGGTGGAGTGCGCGACGAGGCGGAGATTCGCGGCCACCGCCGCACCTATATCGGCTCGCTGCCCGGCAAGATCATCCAGAACCTGGCCAAGGCCGGTGTGCGTAACCCACTGTTCCTGTTTGATGAAATCGACAAGATGTCGATGGATTTCCGCGGCGATCCCTCATCGGCTCTGCTGGAAGTGCTGGACCCCGAACAGAACAACACCTTCAACGATCATTATCTGGAAGTGGATTTTGACCTGTCGGACGTGATGTTCGTGGCGACCGCCAACTCGCTCAACATTCCGCCGCCATTGCTGGATCGCGTCGAAGTGATTCGCATCCCCGGTTATACCGAGGATGAGAAACTAAATATCGCTTTGCGGTATCTGCTTCCCAAGCAGATCACCAACAATGGCCTGAAGGAGGATGAACTGGAGATCGGCGAGGATGCCATCCGCGACATCATTCGCTTCTATACTCGCGAAGCTGGGGTACGCAATCTGGAGCGCGAGATCGCCAAGATTTGCCGCAAGGTGGTCAAGGACATTACCCTGCATCCCACCGACCACGGGACGGTCGTCGCCCCTGACTTCCTGGAGAAATACCTGGGCGTGCGCCGTTTCCGCTACGGTCTGGCCGAAGAGCAGGATCAGATCGGCCAGGTGACCGGGCTGGCCTGGACCGAAGTGGGCGGCGAGTTGCTCCGCATTGAAGCGGCGCTGGTGCCCGGCAAGGGCCAGTTGATTCACACTGGCCAGTTGGGTGAGGTGATGCGGGAATCCATTCAGGCGGCGATGACCGTGGTGCGCAGCCGCGCCGAGATGCTCGGCATTGATCCGGATTTTCATCAAAAATACGATCTCCACATCCATGTTCCCGAAGGCGCCACGCCCAAGGACGGTCCCAGCGCCGGCATCGGCATGTGCACGGCGCTGGTTTCAGCCCTGACCCGAATTCCAGCGCGGGCCAACGTCGCCATGACCGGTGAGATTACCTTGCGCGGCGAGGTCTTGCCGATTGGCGGCCTCAAGGAGAAGTTGCTGGCTGCGCATCGAGGCAGCGTGGCGACGGTGGTGATCCCGGAGGAAAATCGCAAGGATTTGGCGGAAATCCCGGAAAATATCCTGGCGAGGCTTGAGGTGCAACCGGTGCGCTGGATCGATCAGGTGTTGGAGATCGCGCTGCAAACGCTGCCGGCACCCAAGGTCCGGGAGGTGACGGAACGGGACGAATCGGTCGCCACGCCGGAATCTCCCACTAAATCCGGTGGCGCCCTGGATGGCGTGCGCGCCCATTGAGAGATGAATTCGGTAACCAATTGACACTGCTTTGAGCGCCCTGCTATAAGGGTGAAAATGCTGTCATTCTTCCGGGGCATGGTTAATCGTTTGCCCCGCAGGGTAACCTTTGAACCCAATAACGCACAACACCGCAAAGGAAGAGCCTCATGAATAAAACCGAACTCGTCGATGCCGTTGCCCAAGCCACCGATCTGTCCAAAGTCGCTGCGGCTAAAGCCGTGACTGCAACCTTGGACGCCATTCAAGGTGCACTTGCGAAAGACGATTCCGTGGTCTTGACCGGATTCGGCACTTTCTCGATGCGCGAGCGCCCCGCCCGAACCGGTCACAATCCCAAGACCGGTCAGCCCATGGAACTCAAGGCCAGTAAAACCCCGGTGTTCAAAGCTGGCAAAACTCTTCGGGACGCTGTAAAATAACTCTTTTGCGAGGGTGCTTAGCTCAGTTGGGAGAGCATCGCCCTTACAAGGCGAGGGTCGGGGGTTCAAGCCCCTCAGCACCCACCAGGGTTTGGATACCGGAGCGGTAGTTCAGATGGTTAGAATACCGGCCTGTCACGCCGGGGGTCGCGGGTTCGAGCCCCGTCCGCTCCGCCACATGCCCAAGGGGTGTCTTCCGGACACCCTTTTTTATGCGCGCCCGCCGCGTTTTCCTTCAAGTATTCCGTTTTAAAACCGGGTTGTCGCCATGCTGCTACAGAAAATCCGTGATCGAGCCAAGGGCTGGTTTGCCTACACCATCGTCGGTTTGTTGACCATTCCATTCGCGGTATGGGGCATCAATTATTATTTCGAGGGTGGCGGGCCGATGGATGCCGCCGTGGTCGGTGACAGCAAGATTTCACTCCACGAATTTCAGCGCGCTTATCAGCAGCAACGCCAGCGCATGCAGACCATGCTGGGCAGCCGCATGGATTCAGCTTTACTGGACGGGCCGCGCCTCAAACAGGATGTGTTGCAGCAGCTCATCAACGAGCGGGTGCTGAATCAGAGTGCCCACGATCAGGGATTCCGGGTCGGCGACCAGCAGTTGCACGATGCGGTCCTGGCGCTGCCGATTTTTCAGCAGAACGGCGGCTTCAATAAGGAACTGTACGAGAGACTGCTGCGCAATCAGGGTTATACCGCGGCGGCGTTCGAAGAAAGCCTGCGACAGTCGCTGGCGACCGCGCAACTGCACGATGGCGTGGTGGCTTCCGCTCTGGTCGCGCCGGCGGAACTGGAACAATGGATCGCCCTGCTCAAACAGCAGCGGGAATTACAGTACATCGTGTTGCCGCTGGCCCAGTACGCAACCCGGGCGACCGTGGACGATGCGGCCATCCAGGAGTATTTCCAAAAAAACAGGGATCGTTTCGTCAATCCCGAGCAGGTGCAACTCCAGTTTGTCGAACTGAAGCTGGCGACCGTCGCCGAAAGTGTCACCACCAGCGAGGACGAACTGAGGGCGGCCTATGAGGAGCAGATCGCCAAGTACGGCCGACCCGAGGAGCGCTCGGCCTCGCATATTCTGGTCAAATTGCCGCCGAACGCCGCTCCCGACGCGGTGGAAAAGGCCCGCGTCCAGGCGCAGCAAATCGCCGATGGCATCCGCTCCGGCGGCAAGAGCTTCGATCAGACGTTGCAGGAGGTCAAGGCGAACTCGTCCGGCGAGCTGGAAGGCGGCGAACTGGGCGTAATCGGCAAGGGCATGTTCGACAGCCCGGCGTTCGAAACCGCCCTGTTCGCCCTGTCGAAAGCGGGTGACGTCAGCGAGCCCGTGCGGATGCCTTCGGGGTTCCACGTCATCCGGCTGGACAACATCGCGCCGGCGCAGGTCAAACCATTCGAGGAAGTGCGCGAGGCCGTGGCCGCGGAACTTCGCCAGCAGAAGGCCGAGAACCGCTTCTATGAAATCAGTCAGACGCTCGCTAACCTTGGATACGAACATCCCGACAGCCTGGAAGCCGCGGCCAAGGCGTTGAACGCGCCGGTTCAGGACAGCGGCTGGTTCGACCGCAAGGGCGGGGAAGGCATCGCCGCCAACCCCAAGGTCGTGGAAAGCGCCTTTGGCGAGGACGTGCTCAAGCGGGGCGTCAACAGCGAACCACTCGAACTGGAGCCGGGTCACGTCGCGATGATCCGGGTCAGGGAGCACAAGGACGCTACGCCGAGAACCCTGGAGGAATCCCGTGAGGACATCATCAAGGTATTGCGCGAGCAAAAAGCCCACGAAGCCATCGCCAAGGACATCGAAACGTTGAAGGCGCGCGCCGCCAAGGGTGAGCACCCACAAGCTCTGGCGGCGGAGTTCAGCGGCGAGTTCAAGAATGCCGGCTTGGTGGGACGCGATGCGACGACGGTGGATCCCGCGGTACTGGATGTCGCGTTCCGGCTGCCGCGGCCGGAGGTGGGGAAAGTGGCATTGGGGACGGCGGTGCTGGGGAACGGCGATCAGGTCGTGCTGGAAGTCATCCGGGTCGTGCCTGGCCAGAAGGATGCATTTTCCGAGGAGCAGCGCAAGGCGTTGGCTCAGCAACTGGCGCAACGGGCTGGCTCCGATCAATTCGAAAAACTGTTGGACAGCGTGCGGGCCAAGACCAAGGTCGTGACTTACAGCGACCGACTGTAGAGACCGCAAAGGAACCCCTCGCCCGCAAGCGGGAGAGAGGTAGGGGTGAGGGTCGGTTTTCGACGGTTTTAGTCCATCGCACCCAGCGCGACGGTGTTGAAACCGCCATCCACGTAGACGATCTCCCCGGTGATCCCGGAGGCCAGATCCGAGCAGAGGAACGCCGCCGTGTTGCCGACTTCCTCGATAGTGACGCACTTGTGCAGCGGGGCGATATGCTCGAAAGTGTCCAGCATCTTGCGGAAGTTCTTGATGCCGGACGCCGCCAGGGTGCGAATCGGCCCAGCGGAAATGGCATTGACCCGGATGCCTTCCGGTCCCAGCGCCTGCGCCAGATAGCGGACGTTGGCGTCCAGGCTGGCCTTGGCCAAACCCATGACGTTGTAGTTGGGCACTACCCGCGCGCCGCCCAGATAGGTCATGGTGATCAGCGCGCCGCGCCGGCCCTGCATCAGCGGTCGGGCGGCCTTGGCCAGCGCCGCGAAGCTGTAGGAACTGATGTCGTGGGCGACGCGGAAATTTTCGCGGCTGATGCCTTCCAGGAAATCGCCTTCCAGCGCCTCGCGCGGCGCGTAGGCCACCGAGTGAACCACGATGTCCAGGCCGTCCCAGTGTTGCCGGAGTCCCTCGAATACCGCCGCGATGTCAGCGTCGCTTTCCACGTCGCAGGGCAGGGTGATGGCGCTACCCAACTCGGCGGCCATCTTCTCGACCCGGGGTTGCAGCTTGTCGGTCTGATAGGTGAAGGCGAGTTCAGCGCCTTCCCGGCGCATGGCTTGGGCGATGCCCCAAGCGATGGAACGGTTGCTGGCGACTCCAACAATCAAGGCGCGTTTGCCGGCGAGAAAGCCCATAAATGAACTCCTATCGGGTTTTGGTATCGTGTTAACGGGTGATTAATCCTGAGGGGGTCCGGCGTCGAGTCTACGACCCTCACCCCCAACCTTTCTCCCGCGGGCGGGAGAGGAGAGTAAACGGTTACGCGAACTTTAAAGGATACGGCATGAATCGCGCAAAATACCGGTTGGCTTCGTGGCTGGTGGGCATTGCGCTGGCGTGGCAGGGTTTGGCGGTGGCCGCCCCGGTTCACGGCATCGCCCTGTACGGCCAGCCGAAATACGGGCCGGATTTTCAGCATTTCGATTATGTCAACCCCAGCGCGCCCAAAGGTGGCGAGGCGCGGTTCTCCGCCATTGGCGGGTTCGACACCTTCAATCCTTTCAATATCAAGGGCGAGGCCGCCGCCGGCATCGGTCAGTTGTTTGAAACGCTGCTGACCGACAGCAAGGACGAGCCGTTCAGCGAGTACGGGCTGATCGCCGAGAGCGTGGATGTGGCCGGGGATCGTGGGTCGGTGACGTTCGTTATTCGTCCGCAGGCCAGATTTCACGATGGCAGTCCGATCACCGCCGACGACGTGCTGTTTTCCTTCGAGACCTTGAAGGCCAAGGGCAGTCCGTTTTTCCGGCTCTATTACGCCAATGTCGCCAAGGCCGAGAAACTGGGTGAGCGACAGGTGAAGTTCACCTTCGCGCCTGGCGAGAACCGCGAACTACCGCTGATCATGGGCCAGATGCCGGTGCTGTCGAAGAAGTATTGGGAGAACCGCGATTTTGCCGCGACCATGCTGGACGTGCCGGTGGGCAGCGGCCCCTACCGGATCGAGCGCTTTGAACCAGGCCGCTTTATCGTCTACAAGCGTGATGAAAACTACTGGGGGAAGGATCTGCCGGTGAGCCGGGGTCTGCACAACATCGACCGGCTGCGCTACGACTATTACCGTGATGTCGTCGTGGCGCTGGAGGCGTTCAAGGCCGGCGCGTATGACCTGCGCCCGGAGAATTCCGCCAAGCAGTGGGCGACGGGCTACGACTTCCCGGCTTTGACCAAGGGCCAGGTGAAGAAGGAGACCTTCTCTCGGCAGTTGCCAGCGGGGATGCAGGGATTCGCATTCAATTTACGCCGGCCGCTGTTTCAGGATGCGCGAGTGCGGCAGGCGCTGGGCTACGCCTTCGATTTCGAGTGGAGCAACCGGAATCTGTTTTACAACCAGTACACCCGGACCCGCAGCTATTTCGACAACTCGGAACTGGCGGCGCGGGATTTGCCGTCGCCGGAAGAATTGGCGCTGCTGGAGCCGTTGCGCAAGGAACTGCCGCCAGAGGTATTCACCACCGCCTACACGCCGCCAGTAGCGAACGACGACGCGCAATTGCGCGCCAATTTGCAAAAAGCCCTGCAATTGTTGCAGGACGCGGGTTGGACCTTCCGCGACCGCAAGCTGGTCAACGCCAAGACCGGCGAACCGTTCCGTTTTGAGTTGCTGATCGCCGAACCGACCTGGGAGCGAATCGCGCTGCCGTTCGCCCGCAATCTGGAGCGGCTGGGTATCGAGATGAAGGTGCGTTCCGTGGATTCGGCCCAGTACGAAAACCGGCTGCGCGATTTCGATTTCGATATGGTGGTGAACGTCTGGGGCCAGTCGCTGTCGCCCGGCAACGAGCAGCGGGAATTCTGGAGCAGCGCCGCCGCCGACCAGCCGGGCAGTCGCAATCTGGCCGGGCTGAAGAATCCGGCGGTGGATCGGCTGGTCGATCAACTGATCGCCGCGCCAGACCGCCCCAGTCTGGTCACCCGGGCGCGGGCGCTGGATCGGGCGCTGCAATGGAATTTCCTGGTCATCCCGCACTGGCATATTCCTTACGACCGCATCGCCTTCTGGGACAAGTTTGGCTATCCGCCGGTGACGCCGCTGCAAGGCGTGCAACTGGATGCCTGGTGGGTTGATCCGGCCAGGGAAGCGGCGCTGGCCGAGCGCAAGGGCGGGAAGTAATCCTTGGCCTTGTCGGACTGCCAACCGAGGTAATCGGCCCATGCGCCTTCCATGAATTTAATCTTCATCGGGCAGCAGTTCCCGCTCGATGATGTTGCGCCCGTGTCGGTAGTCATCGAGCCGTTGCAGCAAGATGCTCCCGTTCGGTTCACGCAGCAGGAATGCGGTTTCATCCTCGGAAGCAGCGGCGCGCAGCAATGCTTCGTACTCGGCTATCGGCAGAATGACGGAAATCCGTTCCCCTGCTTGGTTAACAATGTATTGTGTGCTCATCAGCGATCCTCCACCCTTGCCGGGTAGGGAAATTTTAAAGAATAAACCGGAAGCGATCCATGCAGGGCAAGCTATTCACCCAGGATTTCTTGCGGGAAGGCATCCAGGAAACGGACGCCTGGCAGCGCCTGGACCCCGACGATCTGGCCCGATTCCGCGCCCGGATCGCGGCGATTTTCGGCGCCTTTCCCGCCGACAGCCAGGCCAACGAAGCGGTCACGGAAACCGAGATTATTTTTCCGGTGCTGGACGCCCTGGGCTGGGCCTCTCTGCCGCAGCAAACGGCGTCCAGCCAGGGCCGCCAGGACGTGCCCGACGTGCTGCTGTTCGTGGATGCCACGGCCAAGCAGGCGGCGCTGGCCGAGCGCCGGGACGAGCAGCGCTATCGGCGCGGCGTCGCCATCGTCGAATGCAAACGCTGGCAACGCCCGCTGGATCGCGGCGACCGCACCGATCCCCTCGACGC